>JALSRY010000490.1 GCA_026984555.1 Phycisphaerae bacterium | reverse complement strand
AGGTCGTCGTCCGGCACGTCCTCGGGCAGCGGTTCGTTCTGGTACTCCGACCAGAAGGCGATCTCGTTCTGGAGCCGCAGGTTCATCGCGTGCTGGATGGCCGACAACTCGTCGTGGTTGTGACGCTGCGGCCAGGCAACGACCGCGCCCTCATCCATCGCCTCGCGGTGCTGGCGATAGAACTCGGTCGCCGCGGCGATACCCTGATCGTTGCGCAGTCCCTCGGCCCGGATCTCGGCGTACTTGGCCCACAGGGCTTCGTTCGTCGGGAACGCGTAGACCATCTTCGTGCGTTCACCCTGCCACTGCGGGTGCTTGTCGCGGTCGAGGATGCGATCGGCCATGTCGTCGGGACGCACGACCGTGACGGTCATGAGCCCCGCGATCTTGCGCCCCGGTCCGCCCAGGCCGAGGATCGCGCCGGCCAGAATGCGTTCGCGTGTGGCGCACTGCGACGGCGACCTTGCCGACTCGTCCGTCTGCGGGTCGTCGATCAGCACCAGCGACGGCCGAACGGATCGCCCGTCGGGCCGCTTGTACTTCATCCCGCGGATGCGCCCGGTGATGCCAGCGACACGGATGATCCCGCCACTCGCCTTGCTGTCCGGCATCGTCGGCAACACGATCTCGCGGGCCGTCCAGCCGATGTGGGTCTGTTTGCCCTGGTAAAGCTGCCCGCCGGCCCGCTGGTGGATGCCTTCCAAGCAGCGAATCGGGAACACGACCTCGGGGAAGTCCCCAGCAGCAGGTCGCTGGACTCGAGCTCCACCTTGATGCTGTCGAGCATGCTCGCGGCGTGCTCTTCGTCGCTGCCGATCAGCGCGACGAACTCGCGGTGACCGTACAGCAGTGCCCACAGGCACGCGGTCTCGCACAGGCTCGTCTTGCCGCTGCCGCGCGGCATCGCCATCGCAAACAACCCTCCCTCGATCACGGCTCGTTCGATCTTGGCAATGACTTTCAGATGGTCGGGCGACCAAGGCAGGTTGAACGTCGGCTGAAAATACTGCTCACAAAAGTATCGGAAGTCGCATTCTGCCTTCGCGCGACGTTCGGCGTTGACGACGGCCGGCAATTCGCCGATGTCACGCCCAGACAAAGATAGTTCTGCCTGCCTTGCCCGCTGCCGCTCCTTGTGCGCCTCGTAGCCGGTCAGGCCCTCTGGTTCGGGCTTGGGCCGGTGCCGCTCAATTACCAGCCAGGCGACGTAGCGCAGCAGGTCGACCGTCTTGCCGTCGCCAATGCGCAGCCCGGCCCGAACGCGGTGGCGGCGGAGCATGCGCTCGTTGGCCACCTCGCCCAGCGGAGTCGAGTTGAGCAACTGCACGAGCTGCGACGGACGAAGCTGGCGCGGATCAATCATGCCGGCCTCCGGCCGGCCGGCTGTCAGGCTGTTCGACTGTTAGGCTGTTGGGATTCCCGCAGGCGCGGGTCACACCGCGCGAATCGTCGCCGGGCGCAACCCGAACAGCCGAACAGCCTAACGGCCTAACAGCCTGTTTCACCAGCCACGCAGCGTAATGAACCAAATTGATCGTCCCGTCCGGGTTGGTCGGCGCGCCGGCGGCGATGTCGGCCTCGAGCATCTCGACCGTCACGCGCTGTCCGCCGGCAGCGCTGAGCAACCGGGCCGCGTCGGCCAGCGGCAGCGCCGTCGGGCTCAGCTTCGTGCCGGTGCCGGACGGGTCCGTTCTGCCGGCCGCCGTTCGGGTAGCCGAACGCGCGTCGTTCCCGCCGATCATGCCGCCGCCCTCCCGATCTCGCCCGCCGGGCGTGTCTTGGCCACGCGGGCGTAGATGACTGCCACCAGCCACCAGACGTCGCCACACGGGCCGAACGTGGGCCTCGCGTGGCCACGTGGGCGGCCGTCGGGCGTCGCGACCGGTGGGCTCTGGCCACGAGCTACCCGGCCGCGGACGGGCACGCGCTCGCCGCCGACTCGGACCTCGCGCCGAGAACTGCAAGAATTCCTGGAATTCCTCGCCAACTGGCCTTGCTTCCCGCGCCACGCGTCGGCTTCATGTGACTGTACGCATGGGGCGTACGAAACACGCAGGAGACAGCGATGAACAGCACGAAGAAGACGCGAACCACCAACAGGCGCGACCGCCAGCTCGCAGCGATCGCCAAGACGATCCTGAACATCCCGACGCTCAAACGGCGCTGGGCCGACCATCTCGACTTCCACGACGTCGCCGTCTGGCAGGTCGAGCAGGCCCTGCGCGAGGCCTACTCGGCCGGCTACGAGGCGGCCGTCACCGAGCTCGACCCCGAACGCGTCGCGCCCGAGGACG
>JALSRY010000489.1 GCA_026984555.1 Phycisphaerae bacterium | reverse complement strand
CCGGACGTCAGGCTCGATGTGGGCCTTCGCGAGGATCTCCTTCGCGCGGAAAGGCCCGATGCCGTAGATGCGCGTCAGCGCGACATCGATCCGCTTTTCGTTCGGTACATCTACACCGGCGATACGTGGCATGCGCGCACCCTCTCTCGCTCTAGCCCTGACGCTGCTTGTGACGCGGGTTCGTGCAGATCACGCGCACGATGCCCTTACGTTTCACGATCTTGCAGTTTTCGCAGATTCTCTTGACACTGCTGCGTACTTTCATGATCCATCACCTTCACGAACTGGCCGACTCGCCGGCCGACAACACCAGCACGCCGTCTTCGGTGACGGCGATATCATGCTCGAAGTGGGCCGCCAACGACCCGTCCTTCGTTACGACCGTCCAGCGGTCTCGATCCCGGAACCGCACGCCGGGCTTGCCGCCGGTGACCATCGGTTCGATGGCGAGCGTCATGCCCGGGAGCAGGTCGAAATCGGACCGCTGCCCGGCGGGTTCCACGTAGTTGGGAACCTTCGGTTCCTCGTGCATCTCGCGACCCAGGCCGTGTCCGACGAACTCGCGGACGACGCCGAACCCGCGCGATTCCACATACTTTTGCATTTTCCGCGCGACACGGCTCCAGCGCGTGTGGGGCCGGATCTCGCGGATCGCCAATTCGAGCGCCTCCCGCGTCGTATCCATCAGACGCCGGGCGGCGGGAGCGATCTTGCCGACGGCGAACGTGCGGGCCGCGTCTCCGCAGTACCCGTCGAGCCGCACGCCGCAATCCACGCTGACGATGTCGCCCTCGCGGAGAGGGCGGTCGTCCGGGATGCCGTGGACCACTTCCTCGTTGACCGACGAGCAGATGCTCGCGGGGAAGGGGAAGCGGGCCTGCGGGTTGACCACGCCCTTGAACAGGGCCGTCGCCCCGGCATCGGCGATCAGGCGCTCCGCGATCGCGTCGAGCTGCCGCGTGGTAACGCCGGGCTCGACGTGGCGTTCGATCTCGTCGAGCACATCGCACACGAGCCGGCCCGCCGCCCGCATCAGGGCGATTTCGCGGGGCGACTTGAGCACGATCTTCGAGGCGGAAGCTTTCACGGGTTCAGCCCAACGCCTCGATCAATGCCACCACGTCCGATTCCACCGCCGGCGCCTCCCGCGAGGCATCGACGCTGCGCAACAACCCCCGCCGATCGTAAAACTCGATCAACGGAGTGGTCTGCTCGCGATACGTCGCCAGCCGCGTGCGGATCACGTCCTCGCGGTCATCCACACGCTGCATCAGTTCCCCGCCACAACGATCGCACACATTGGCGACCTTTGGCGGGCAGAACCGGATATTATACGTCGCGCCGCAGTTCTTGCAAATGCGGCGGTTTACAATCCGTTCGACGATGAGACCGTCGTCGATCCGAAAGTCGATGACGGCATCCACCTTTCGTCCGGCGGCGGCGAGGCCGTCGTCGAGGGCTTCGGCCTGACCAACGGTGCGGGGGAAGCCGTCGAGGATCACCCCGGCGCTGGTGGGTTGGCGGCTGACGGCGGCGAGCATGACGCCGGTGATGATGTCGTCGGGGACGAGCGTTCCGGCCTGGACGTATTGGGCGGCTTGCTTGCCGATGTCGCTGCCGGCCTTGATCTCGGCGCGGAGCGTATCGCCGCTCGAGAGCGGGACGAACCCGAGCCGGTCGCGCATGTGCGCGGCCTGGGTGCCTTTTCCGCTACCCGGGGGCCCGGTGAAAATGAGTGTTCGTCCGGCCATGGTGGTTGATTCCGCCTGGTTCGTGGTTATCAGGCCCGGATGCGACCGCCGCCCGGTCCGCTGTCGCTGCCGAGGAAGCCCTCGTAGTTACGCATGATGAGATTGGCCTCGAGCCGCTGGATCAGGTCCAGGGCGACGCTGACGACGATCAGCAGTCCGGTACCGCCGAGGAACGCCGACACACGGAACGGGATGTTCATGTGGACGGCGACGATGGTCGGGATCAGGGCGATGATCGTGAGGAAGCCGGCGCCGACGTAGGTGATGCGTTCCATGACGGCTTCGAGGTAGTCGGCGGTACGTTTGCCCGGACGCAGGCCCGGGATGAAACTGCCCATGTCGCGCAGATTGTTGGCGAGCTCTTTCGGCTGGAACTGGACCGAGACCCAGAAGTACGCGAAGACGTAGACCATCGCGGCGTAGGTGACGCTGTAGACATAGGAACCGGGCCGGAAGGCCGCGTCGAGGAAGTCCCAGAAGTTGATGGGCCAGAGCTGGGCCCGCGAGAGGCTGCCGAAGAGCCAGCTGGGCAGCAGCAGGAACG
>JALSRY010000488.1 GCA_026984555.1 Phycisphaerae bacterium | reverse complement strand
GGTCGTTCGCGGGCTGCTTGCCGCGCTACCCTTGTTCGTCTGGCTTGGGCTCACCGTGGCCACGTGGGAAACCCGCTCTGCGGATCACTACTTGCGTCAGCTCGGGTCCGCTGCCGAGCTGAACGTGGTCTGGCCGTTCGCGGTGACGTTGCGTGACGTGTTCGGGCCACGGTCGTTGAGCGTGCCGGTGTGGATCGCCGAGTGGGAGGCGGTGCTGCGTGGGGCCGTTGTCGTTGCGATTCTCGTGGGGGCGGCGGTCGGGGTGTTGGTGCTCGCGTGCCGTCGATCGAGCGGGTTGGTGGCGACGGCGGTGCTGGCGGCGGGCTATCTCGCCGTGCACGCGGTGTTCCCGTTTCGCGCGGGGTTCGATCGTTTCGGCTACCCGGCAGCGGTGTGGCTGTTGTTGGCGGTGGGGGCCGGGAGCGTTCCGCTGGCGGAACTTGGCAGGCGCTGTATCCGCAGCATGGGGGTGCGACACGCGCTGT
Organism: Phycisphaerae bacterium; assembly: GCA_026984555.1. Lineage (GTDB taxonomy): Bacteria > Planctomycetota > Phycisphaerae > UBA1845 > Fen-1342 > JALSRY01. Next base: position 1,815 of record JALSRY010000488.1, on the reverse strand, counting down.
TTGTCGTGGTCGGGCTCTTTTCCGCCATGTGGCTGTGGGGAGAAGGCGGGCGGTTGATATCGCTGTGGCGGCTGGAGCGCTACGCGGACAATCCGTTGCCGGCTGTTGCAATCGCGGGCACGCTGCTGGTCTGGGCCGCGGGGGCGCGGCGCGGGGCGCCGCGGACCGGTCGGGCTGCGGCGGCGTTGCTCATGTTGGCCGTCGCGACGACGCAAACGCGGCTCGCGCTGCCGATGCTCGGCGACGGTCGCGAGCGGATCAATGATGTTCTCGCGGCCCGCTGGATTCGCGATTATACCGCCCGCGATGCCGGCGTACTCTCACCTGCGCCCGGGCTGCTGCGCTTGTACACGCCTGGTTCGCCAGCCGGACGTTTTGTGGGGCTGGGAGAAATCAAGGCCGACCGCTGGCCGGACATTCTCGCGGAGTGCCGTCGCCGTCACATTCGCTACATCGTCTGGCATGATCGCGTCTTCGAGGAGCAGGGCGCCTACTACATCCGCAAATGGCGTCTGGAACGCTTCGCTTGTCTCGATCAGCCCGAACGGGTCGTCGGTGTGCGGGTCGTACGCCGCTTCCGCGAACGCCCGAACCTGTGGATTCTGGAAATACTCGATTCCGCCGATTCGGCACTCAACCAAGCCGCGACTCCATCGCCCGCAAGGCGGCGATACGTTCCTTGATCGGGGGGTGCGTAGCGAACCACGCGGCCATCGTTTCACCGGGGGCGAGTGGTTCGACGATGTAGAGATTGTTGAATGCCGGCGGCGTCTGCGTCGCAATGCGCTTATTGGCCACACCGAGCTGTTCGAGAGCGCTGGCGAGCTTCTCAGGGTCACCCGTCAGCTCGGCGGCATACGCATCGGCCGCGAACTCCCGTTGGCGGGAGATCGCCGCTTGGATCAACGCCGCCGCAATCGGCGCCAAAATGATCATCAGCAGCATTCCCAAAGCCCCGAGCGGGTTGTCACGGTCGCGACCGCCGAAGAACATGATCATGTAACCGGCGTAACTGATGAGACCGGCCATGACCGCGGCGACAGTAGAAATGAGCATGTCGCGGTGTTTGACATGCCCCAGCTCGTGCGCGATCACGCCCTCGATCTGCGCGGGTGAGAGGTGCTCGAGCAAGCCGCGCGTGACCGCGACGGCCGCATGACGCGGGTTACGCCCGGTAGCAAAGGCGTTGGGGGCCGGCTGAGGGCAGACGTATACGCGTGGCATCGGCAAGCCGGCGCGGGTGGCCAGCCGTTCGATGATGTCGAACAGCCAGGGCAGGTCGCTGCGCTGGATTTCCTTTCCACCCATCGACGCCAAGGCGATCTTGTCCGAATAAAAATACGCCAGCACGTTGCCCAGCCCGCCGAAGATCAGGCCGATAAGTACGCCGTGCGGGCCGAGGAACCAGTGTCCCAGCAACATGCACAGGCCCATCAGCGCTCCGAGTAGAAACGCCGTCTTGACGGTATTGATCATGCCATTGGACTCCTATGGGATCCCTCTCGCGTCGCAACCAACTCGCGTTTGTCGGATTGTATCCGCTACCCACGCGTGCGGCGCCATGTGCTTCTCACTCGCGAGGGGGCTGCGAAAACGCGCTGCGGGCGCCTGCCGCCGCCAGTTCTCGCCAGGAAGCGTGACGGACCGGGCACCGCCCGGCGCTGACGCGTGCTTGACCGCCGCCGGACCGAGCCCCACCGGCGTGTGTGCGGTTTGGCGGGTGCGTCTTGCGGATGTCGGTGGTACCATCGCGGCGCAGCTCAAGGTAGAATCGGGCACCATCGCAAAGCGGATGGGCTCTGGACGGACGAAACT
>JALSRY010000487.1 GCA_026984555.1 Phycisphaerae bacterium | reverse complement strand
ACCGCGCCCCGGGCGGGTTGGAGCCATCGTGCGACGACTGCCGCGGGCGTTGCGTCGAGCCGCCGGCGGCACCCCGGGGCGGTCGTTCGATGGGGGGCGACCGGGGCATCGTGGCAGGCACGGGCGCGGCAGCGGCTAGAGCGTGATGAGTTTGTCGGCCGCGTTCATCTGGGCGACGATTTCGTCCATATTGCTGACGTCGCCGACGTCGAGCTGGTCGCGCAGGCCGTAGTGTTCGAGGCATGTGCCGCAGGGGCAGACATCCACGCCGCCTTCGAACAGGTGTTGCAACTCGCCGAGAACGGGCGAGCCCTTGACCGCGAGTTTCACCCCGTCGTTGAACAGCACGATCGCGCGCAGGTCGCGGATTGTGCGGCATTTTTGCAGGAATGTGCGCAAGATGCGGGCGCCGAGTTCGCCGTCGCCGTGGCCCATGCCGTCGTGTCCGAGTACGAGAACCGTTTTCATATGCTTCGTCTCCGTTTGGGGTGTTGGGGGGTTCGTCGGGTTACCGCGTCGCGGGACGGATCGGGATCAATCGAACGCGCCGGCGGACGGGCAATCGCGTGCGAGCGGGCACTCGTCGCACCGGGGCTTGCGGGCGGTGCAGACTTGCCGGCCGTGGAGGATGAGCGCGTGCGAGAGCCACGTCCACGATTCGGTGGGAAACAGTTTCATCAAGTCCTGCTCGATCCGAACGGCGTCCTTGTCGTTGCGGGCGGTCGCGAGCAAGCCAAGACGCTGGGCGAGGCGGCCGACGTGGGTATCGACGACGAGGCCGACGTTCTTGCGATACCAGGTGCCGAGCACGCAGTTGGCGGTTTTGCGCGCCACGCCGGGCAGTTGCAACAAATCGTCCATGTTGTCGGGGATTCTGCCGTCGAAGCGCTCGCATACGGCCTGGGCCATGCCGATCAGGTTGCGGGCCTTGTTGCGGAAGAATCCGGTCGAGCGAATCTGCGTTTCGAGCGTTTCCTGCTTCGCGTGGGCCAATGCCTGGGCGTCGGGGTAACGCCGAAACAGCTCGGGGGTGATCTGGTTGACGCGCTCGTCGGTGCATTGTGCGGAAAGAATCGTCGCGACGAGCAGCTCGTACGCGTTGCGATGGTGCAGGGCGCAATCGGCGTCCGGGTGGGCGGCGCGCAGGGCTTTCAGGATCCGCGTGGCCCGGCGTTTGCGTGCCGCAGGCGTCTCGTCGAGCTTCAGGGCCGCCGGCCGCGGCGCGGGGCTGCGCCGAGCCTTGACACGCTTGCTGCTTTTGCGAGCGTTCTTTTTCACGGTGGTCTTGGATCGGGTTTGTTTGGATGCCGCCTTTTTCCTGGCCATCGGTTTCCTCAGCTCGTTGCTTTCGCGCTCTCGTGGTCGCCCGCCGGGTGTTTCAGAACGGCGTGGGCACGCCCTGCTGTTTCGGGGGGATCGGTGGTGGCTCGGGCAGATCGCCCCCCACAGGGACGAGCCCCGCGCTCGCGTCCACGTCGAGCTCGAAATCTCCTCCCGGTGGATCGGGGAGTTTGTCGCGTGCCGGCCCGGTGAAAGACTCCTCGTATGGGTCCCATTCGTACCGGGCTACTTCCACCTGCGCCGGCTGGCTCGCGGGCTGCGAGCTCGCCCGATCCGCCCGGCGAAACACCAGGGCAAGATACCAGTATCCGTCCTTATTGCGAACGTCGAATCCACAGCCGGGCAACGCATGTCCCACGAGCATCACGCTTACCTCGTCGCGAACCAGCAGTACACGGCGGGGCGCGAGCAGGAGATGAGGGAACAGTTCGGCATCGGGAGAGATGCAGAGCACCGACCCCTTTTCCTCCGCGGGATCGAGGGGCCTGCGCACGGCTCCGTTCTTGTCGATCAGGAGCGGCGCTGCGAGCCGCCGCACGTTGCGCGTGGCGAGTCCGAGTGCCCAGAACGTGTCCGATAACCGAACAACACGCAGTCGCGCGATCATCTTCGGCGGTAAGGGGTCGGGCACGATTGGCGGTTCGGCCCCGGCGAGCCGAACCAGTCGCACCGCCGCGCTGAGCCGGGTGGTTTCGTCGGTCAGGTGCGTGAGCGCGTCGGTCCGGGACCAGTGTTGGGCCTCGGGCAGGAGGTGGGGAGCTGGACGCGACGCGGGGGCGGTCGCGGGTGCGGTTGTTGCGGGGGAGTGGTAGGACGAAGGGGCGGACGCCGGTCTCGGCGGCGGTTGTTGGCGTGTGCAGCCGAGCGCCGCCGCGAGGATGAGCATGACGGCGCTGGATTGGCTGGGTCGTTTCATCAGGATCGTCCTGGGGCGAAGGCGGGCGCGGAAACGCCGTCTGCGG
>JALSRY010000486.1 GCA_026984555.1 Phycisphaerae bacterium | reverse complement strand
CAAGCGTGCCGGCTACAAGGGCCAGGTCATCACCGTGATGTGGACCGTTTCGTTCAACCCCGCGATCGATCAGCGCTTGGGCAATGCGCGGCTCGGCGCGGCCGAGCTGGCCCGCAAGATCGAGCAATACGAAGACAAGTACCCCGGTCGGCCGGTCAACGTCATCGGCCTCTCGGCCGGTACGGGCGTGGCGATCTGGGCGCTCGAGAACCTCAAACCCGGCTACAAGGTGGACAGCGTCGTGCTGCTCGCTTCGAGCCTGTGGTATCGCTATGACGTCCACAAGGCCCTGGCCCACGTCAAGGACAAAATCTACAACTACTACTCGCCCAACGACCCCGTGCTCGCCGGTCCGATGAAGGTCTTCGGCACGATCGACGGCGTATTCGGCCAGGACGGCGCCGGAGCGGTCGGGCTCCACCCGCCCGGAGGGGCCGAACGCATCGTCAACATCCGTTGGCGTCCCGAGTTCGGACGCTACGGCTACCACGGCGGCCACACCGACGGCACCAGCCCGCGATTCGTCGAAAAGTTCATCGCGAAACACCTGCGGCTGGAGGCGGTCGGTCCGCGAACAACTCCCGGTGAAGTATTCGCCATTGCGCCGGCGAGAGATCTTCCGGCCGCGCGTCCGGACTGACACCCACCCGCTCGAAAGCCGTCTCCGCACCAGCCCAGCCCTGCGCCCGGGCGATTCGCCGAAGCATCTTCCGGCGCTGCGCGAACACACCTTGCAAGAAACGCGAGAATCCGCCCGGGTCGCCGGGAATCGGCTCGGCGGGACGGGGCACGAGCCTCAGCATCACCGACTCGACCTTGGGCCGCGGCCAAAACACCGACGGCGGGAGGGTGGCGTGCGTGGTCAGCTCGGCGAAACTCTGGCAAAAAACCGACGCCGCCCCGTATGCCGATGTGCCCGGTGCGGCCGCCAACCGGTCGGCGACTTCCCGTTGGATGGTACACGTCAAGCTCGCCAACCGCGGCCGAACGCAAAGCAAATCCAGCAGCAAGGGGGTTGCGATCTGGTATGGCAAGTTGGCCACGAGCTTGCGACTCCCGCCGGCGTCCGGAGCTTGCTCACGCAACACGTCCAGCACGAGCGGGTTGACGTGGTGCTTGCCGGCCAAGGCGTCGCCGCGGATCAGTGTGCAACGCGGGTGGTCACCCAGCCGATCCGACAGCAACGCAAACAGCCCGCGGTCGAGCTCGACGGCGATCAGACGCGCGCCGGTTTCCAGCAGCATTTCGGAAAGCGAACCCGTGCCCGGACCGACCTCGAGGACGACGTCCCCCGGCGCCACCCCTGCCACCGTCACGAGTTTTCGCATAAGATTCAGGTCGATCAGGAAGTTCTGGCCGAGACGGTGGCGCGGCGCGAGCCCCCCCGCCGCCAACAACGACCTGATTTCCGACAGTGTCTGCCCGGCCATGCGGTCGATGTTGAGGCCACGAGGCTTGCTTGGCAAGCCCCGGCCGCCGCAAGCGAGGAACCCGCTTGAACGAAGGACGCAAGAAACGCCTGACGGATTACGCCAACTGCGCGGGGTGAGCGGGCAAACTGCCGCAAGACGGCATGGCGCAGGTTCTGCGTCAACTCGATCCTCCGCACCACCCCGACCTGCTCATCGGCACCGATACGCTCGATGATGCCGGCGTGTTTCGGCTGACCGACGAGATCGCCATCGTCCAGACGACGGATTTCTTCCCGCCGCTGGTTGACGACCCGTTCGCCTTCGGGCGAATCGCCGCGGCCAACGCACTCAGCGACATCTACGCCATGGGCGCCACGCCCCTGACCGCGCTCAACCTGGTCGGATACCCCGACACGCAGTTGTCGTACGATTGGCTCGTCGAGATCCTTCGCGGCGGGGCCGAGGCCGTTCGCGAAGCCGGCGCCGTCACGGTCGGCGGCCACAGCATCCGTGATAGCGAAATCAAGTATGGACTCGCCGTCACCGGCCGGGTCCATCCCGACCGAATCCTCACCAACGCCGGTGCCCAACCGGGCGATTGCCTCGTCCTGACCAAACCCATCGGCAGCGGCATCCTCACCAGCGCGGCCAAGGCCGAACTGCTCCCCCGGGAAGAACTCGCCGAGGCGATCCATGTCATGGGGGCGCTCAACCGCCCGGGCTCCGAGGCGGCCCTCGAAGTCGGTGTCAACGCCTGCACCGATGTCACCGGTTTCGGGCTCGTGGGGCACGTCTTCGAAATGGCAATCGCCGCGGGCGTCACCATGACCATCGACACCCACCACGTCCCCCTCATGAACCGCGCGCTCGAATTCGCCCGCCGGGGCGTCCT
>JALSRY010000485.1 GCA_026984555.1 Phycisphaerae bacterium | reverse complement strand
CGTAAGACGCGGCGCCCGCCTGCTCCACTCCCGCCCGCGGAGACGTTGTGCGCCGCCTTGGCTCCCGGTCAACCCGCCTGAGCGCGACACGCCCGTTACCAAGGGAAGCGTCGGCTCCGCCGGCCCGCTGCCGTCCATTCACCCCGTCGGCTCGCGCAACGACGCGATCTTCCGGCGAACCTGCTTGAGCGCGACCCGCACGTTGCGGATGAAAGCATCGGCTTGGCGCGCCGCCCGCCGATACGCCTCCTCGGAGCCGCGCAGGTCGTCGAGCAGGCAATCGAGTTCGATCATCAGGTCGGCGAGCCAGTCGTCGTCGTATTCCTCGACGCGGGCGACCGCGCGCTCGAACGCCTCGCGGGTCACCGGGTCCACCCGCCCACCCGCCGCGATCTGGGCGGCGTATGCTTCGATCACGCCCTTGAGCCGCTTGACCTGCGTGCCGATCGCCCGCTCACGCTCGACCAGCTTGCGAGCCGCCTCGTGCCGCTCGAACCGCTCCGCGCACTGCCGCAACGCTTCGCAATGGTGCCGCAACTGCTCCTTGGACAAGACCGCCGGCAACGTCTCGTGAATCGCCTCCAGCCGTCGCCGGACCCAGTTGGTCGTTTTCAGGTCGCCTTGGTGCGCCGCCTCGCTCGCGTGCCGTACCAGCTCGTCGAGCTGCCGTCGAAACTCGTCACGCCGCCGGAGCATGTCCTGCACGCGTTTCTCGAACCGCTCCACCTCCTCCGCTTTCACGTGCCCCGGGTAGCGCCGCCGCAAATCGCGCATCCGCGCCAAGGTCTCGTTGGCACCCGCCTCGTTGAACACACTGATGTGCTGCTCGATCTCGATCCGCAGCTTGCCGAACGAACGCCGCACCCGCTCAGACAGCGGGACGTGATACTCCACGGGCTTGGACCGTCGGACCGGGGGCTGATCGCTGTCGGAAAGCGGGAGGTGCGCCCGCGCGCGCAGCTCGGCCTCGCGCTCCGAGATGAACGCCCGCAGCATCCCCGTCAACACCGGGTCGCTCTGCACCTCCGGATGCGCCAGCGCACGCCCCCCCACATACGCGAGCGACTCCGGATCGCGCGCCTCCCGCATGATCTCGCTGCACCGTTGCTGGAAGATCGCCTCGCGCCGCCGCGACTCCGAGCGCGCCCCTTCACCCGGAATCCCGAACACGGCGAGCCTCAGGATTTCGCGGCCCCCCCCACGATATTTCGCGGGCACCTCGATTCTGCTGATGACATCGGTCTCGCGCCTGCCAATTGGGATGCGCGCCCCCGCGTCCAGCCATCCCAGCGACTGCGCTTTTTTGTACACCCACGCGCCGATTTCCGCAGGCAAAGCGCCCGCCACGATCCCCGCCACCTCCCGCGGACTCAACACCCCCCGAGCTCCCAACCGCCGCAACAAACTCGTCGCCGCGCGCTCATACAGGCGCGGCCAGTCAAACCCGGCGAGGGAGCCTGAGAAACTTCGAGCGGGTCGGTCGTCGCAGGTCGCCATACTCTCACGCTGCGATGTAGATTTGCCTTCCAAGCATATGATACCACCGACTCGCCGCGGCGCAAACCGGGCGTTCGGAATGTCTTGGAAACGTAGCCCGACGCGTGATACCCGGGTGGCGCCGACCCGGCTGGAAACAGCCGCGGGCGGATCACGCGAGCGCCCGGAGGAAGCGCTCGGAGGTTTGCGAAGGCCCGGAGAGCGTGTCCACCCACCGGCGGCGAGCGAACCCGGCGTCTGCGGCGTCAAGCCGGCGAGCCAGCCGGTCCGGCAGTCCGCGGCGCTTGTTTTCCGGTGCCCTTTGGTGCTACGATCTAGCACCTTCAGGGAAGCAGGCGGCTCCCTGCGGCGGCGACCGGCGACCTGTGGCGAAACGAACAACCTGGCGCACGGCGCAAACCGAATCGGCTCGACAGCGCCGGAACCGGGTGCGTATCCGCCATCTCCCGCAAGTGGCGGCGGGGAAACGGATCGGCGAAAACGATTTCAGTACGGCTTCGTGAACGAAAGCAGAATCGGAGTTGACGTGAGCATCGACCCCCACGAGATGGACAACGAGGAAATGAGGCTCGAGCTCGAACGCGAGTTCGGAGGCCTCTCGCCCGAAGACCTCAGCATGCTCGACGCCAACCCGCCTACCGAGGCCCGTCCTGACGAGCACGGCCGCATCGCCGGCTCCATTCTCTCGGTGCGGGGGGAAGACGTGTTCGTCGATATCGGCGGCAAATGCGAGGCATTCGTCAAGCGCGAAGAGTTCCCGGATGACCAACCCCCCGAGCCGGGTCAGCGTATGACGTTCATCGTCCA
>JALSRY010000484.1 GCA_026984555.1 Phycisphaerae bacterium | reverse complement strand
CACTCCCGAACAGGCCCGGCGATTGATGCGTATCGACCCCTACCGCGCGCGGCTGCTGGCCATGGGCGACAAAACGCACGCCCGCAGCGTACTGTGGGACAAGTACGATCCGTACATGGTCTGGATCTATCTCGGCGCCCTGGGGCTGGCCGGCACGCTGGGCATGATCGTGTTCTATTACGCGACCAGGGGTTCCCAGCCCGGCGACCACAATCACGACGATACCCGCGAAAGCGAGAATCCCGGCGATCCGCAAACCGAAGCCGCGCCGGCCTGAGAAACATGCCGGGCATCCGAGCGGTTCACGTTTGCCGGACGACAACGGCCAGGTGGTAATCACCCGCATCGGGCGGCATAATGAAGCTCGCGCACCGTGCGATGCGAGGGTCGGATCATGCTCTATGCCGCTCTGACGTTCTGGCTGCTGGTGATCGTGTTCTCGGCATGGGGGGTACACGGGCTTTGGAGCCGGCTGGTCAAGCCGCGTGTCGTAAACGCCGTGCTCCTGCCCGGCACGCTCGTGGCCCAGTTGGGGCACGTACTGGGGCTGCTCGTCACGGGCAACGCCGTGAGCAACACGCGGCTCATGGGAGACGACGAGAAGGGCGAGCCCACGTCGGACACACCAGACAAGCACAACCTTCCCGTGCTCGGGGCGGTGCTGGTGGGGCTGCTGCCGCTGGGAGCGTGCGCGGGCTGTCTGTATCTGGCGGCCCGATTCCTGGGCCAGGGGATTCTCGGGCGCTATGCGACCGAGGGGGGCATGTGGTCGGTACCACTCAAGCTGCCCGTAACGCTGTCGGGGGCGTGGGATCTGCTGCACGAGGTGCTCAACGTCAGCGAAGAAGTGCTCGGCACCATCTTGCGCAGCGACCTGAGACAGTGGATGAACGTGGTGTTCCTCTACCTCGCGGTCTGTCTCACCGTCCGCATGACCCCGATCGAGGGCAACCGCCGCGGCGCGGTCGGGGCAATCGCCTTGTTCGGCGTGCTGATCGCGGTATTGGGACACTTGATCCCGCAGATAGAGGACGCGATCGGCTCGGCGTGGCCCGTGCTGAGTTTCGCGGTGGGGATGTTGGTGTTCCTGCTGCTCGTGTCGCTGCTGGTCAGCGGCGTGGTGGGGCTGGTCCAGGTGTTGGCACACAACGAATAGGCGGCGACGTATTATCGGGCCTGTGCCTTCGCGCGACCGGGCGTGTCGCGGCGGGCCTAGAATCTCCTGCGACGACTGCGCGCGGGCGAACGCGGTGATGCGCCGGCCGCGACGCGCGCGGCACCGGCCGCAACGGGTGACGGCGCTATCCGAGACACGCCGATACCCGATAGAATCGCTGGGAGCGGCGTTTGCGCCTTGGGCGACGTTGCCCGCATGTGCCCCCGATCAACCGACCGCCTGGAGAGGATTTCGATTTGCGACCCGCGACCATCTCTGCCACCGCGACCCTGCTGGCGCTTGCTGCGCTCGTGACGCTGAACCTTGGCGGCTGCGGCCCGGAATTCGCCGACACCGATCCGGCGTCGGACCAGGCCCAGAGCAAGGCCTTGGCCACCGGGGAGTCCGACATCCGCTTGCCGGCGGGCACCTTCCAGGCGTTCGAGGTACCGGCCGCCGCCGGCCAGGATATCGAGGTCGTCGTGTTGCCCAAATCGCCCGCGATCCTGGGCATCGGTCGCGTCATCGCCCCCGACGGCCACGAGCTGAAGGGCTACCCGGGTGCTGAAACGCGCTCGTCGGACGGCCGACTGCGTGTGGAACGCCGTCCGCTCGGCGACGGTGGCACGGGTCTGCGTTTCGTCGGGACCACCGACACCGCCGGCACGTGGCGTTTCACGATCCTCGTTCAGCAACCGGTCAGCCGCGCGATGCTGCGTGAGGCGCTCGGTCATCGCACGTTTGCCGAAGCGATGCTGCTTTGGTTCTACGTGCTCTCCGGCGAGCCTCCGCTCGACCAGCCCGCGGCCGACCTGCTCTACGCCAACTTCCCCGACCTCGCCGTTCCGTCGGCGCCGCTGGACGTGATGATTCGCGTCACCACGGGCAACGCGGGCGATTTCGTCGCGCCCGACACCGGCAGCGACAACGGCGGGTCTTCGGACGGGGCCTCGGGCGCCAGTGGCTCGGGAAACGATCAGGCGGGCTCGGACGCGAATGGCTCCGACTCGGGCGACAACGGCAGCTCCAGCGGGGACAACGCCGGAAGCGGAAACGGCTCGGGTTCGGGCGACAACAGCGGCTCGGGTGATGGTGGAGACAATACCGGGAGCGGAAGCGGCTCGAGCTCCGGCAGCAACGACGGCAACG
>JALSRY010000483.1 GCA_026984555.1 Phycisphaerae bacterium | reverse complement strand
GGGCGTGCCGGCAAGTGGTCGTGCCCCGGCCGAACCGCTCCCGCGCGGGGAGACAAGCACCCATGAGCGCAATGACACGCTGGTTGATCCTGTCTGCCGCTACGCCGGCGGAACCTCAGCCGGTCGAGGCCGAAGACGTGTCGCCGAACAGCGCGGCCCGACTCGACCGACTCGCCGATGCGCTGGCGGACGTGCTGCCCCGGTGTTTGTGGCTTCGGCCGGCGACGCCGGAGGCCCGGAGCGCCGCGTTGCGCGCGCTCGCCGCACCAGGAGGGATCGAAGCATTGTTGGGCGACGACGCCACCCATCGGCGTCATGTTCTGCTGGTGAGCGAACAGACGCCGCGGGGTGGCCTTGGGCCCGCGTGGGAGGTGGTGATCGTGGTCGCGGACAGCGCAGAGCGTGGTGCCCGAGCCATCCCAGGCGACCCCGCCGACGGAACACCAGGTGCCGCGCCAGCCCGGATCGTAATCGCGCCCGGCACGAGCGCGGCCGGTTGGAAGCGCGCGTTGCGCGGCGTCGTCGGGGAGGCGCCGCTGCGTGCCGCGGTGGTTCGGGCGTTCGAGCAGTTTCGCCGCCGGGAGTTCCCCGCAAGGCTCGAAGCACGAGTCAAGTACTGGTTTTCCGCCGGTGATGAACACGTCTTCGGCGGTGGACAAGCCCGCCTGCTCGAGGAAATCCAGCGGCTGGGGACGCTCCGCGAGGCGGCCAGCGCGTTGCGAATGAGCTACCGGCATGCGTGGGGGATGATCCGCAAGGCCGAGCAGCGACTGGGATACCCGCTCGTCGTTCGCGCCCACGGGGGGCGACACGGCGGGGGATCGGCCCTGACCGAACAGGCCACAGCCCTGTTGCGTGCATACCGCGCGTTCGGCCGCGAAGCGGAAGCGTTGGCCCGCCGCTGCCATCCCGAGAGCTCGCCCCCTTTGCGGGGCGCCGACCGCTCGCGCGGTCCGCTCGCGGAGGACGACCCCGGCGAGCGTGACCAAGCCTCCCCAACGTGAGAAGTTGCAGCGGCGGCCGCCTTGCGCCTGCGAGGTTCGGCCGGCGTGCCCGCGCGGGGGCGGATGACGTTCTCCGCCGGGTCAGCGGTCGTCGTCGGGGGGAATCCTGCGGACCCAGCCGTGCGGGTCCGGCGCGTCGCCGACCTGGATGGCGGTCAGGGTGTTGTAGAGTCGGGTACAGAGCTCGCCGGGCTGGCCGTCCGGGGCGTACACCACCTTGCGGTCGCGATAGGTGATCGAGCCGATGGGCGTGATGACGGCGGCGGTGCCGCAACAGCCGGCCTCCTTGAAATCGAAGATTTCCTCGACCTCGATAGGACGCCGCTCGGGCCGCAAGCCAAGCTCCTCGGCCAAGGCGACGAGCGATTTGTTCGTAATCGAAGGCAGGATGGACGAGCTCTCCGGCGTCACGTACTGGTTGTCCCTGGTGATCGCGAAAAAGTTCGCCGGCCCCGACTCGTCGATGTATTTCTTGTGCCGCGCGTCGAGATAGAGCACCTCGGTATATCCGGCCTGCTTGGCCCGTACCGTGGCGCGCATGCCGGCGGCGTAGTTCCCGCCCACTTTCGCGTCGCCGACCCCCAGCGGAGCCGCCCGGTCCACTTCTTCCTCGACGACGATATCCACCGGCTTGAAACCCGTCTTGAAATAGGGGCCCACCGGCGTCACGAACACCACGAACAGGTACTCGCTCGACGGTTTGACACCCACCTGCGCCCCCGTTCCCAACAGCAGCGGACGCACGTACAGGCTCGCGCCCGTGCCGTGCGGCGGGACGAACCGGCGATTGGCATTGACCACGCGATACACCGCGTCGATGAACATCTCTTCCGGCACCGGCTCCATCAGGATCTTGCGGGCCGAACGTACAAACCGTTTTGCGTTCTCATCGATGCGGAACACGACGGCCTCACCGTCGCGCGTCTCGAACACCTTGAGCCCCTCGAAACACTCCTGGCCGTAGTGCAGGCAGGTCGCGGCCATGTGGATCGGGATCACCTCGTCGCGGGTGAGAGTGCCCTCGTCCCACTTGCCGTCTTTGAACGTGTAGCGGATGTTGAAGTCGGTCTTGCGGTAGCCGAAATCCAGATGGGGCCAGTCCAGTTTCGCTTTTTCGAGTGTCACCATCCTGATCTCCTGGGGGGCAGGTTCTCGGGTTACTCGCGACGCCATGGATTCTATTCGGCAGGCATTGCCGACAAGCGCGTTCGGACGGAACGCGGAGGTGCGCGCGCCGCAAACCCGTCGTTTCACCCACCGGTGGCGAAACGCTCTAGGAGGGCCATCTTACACGCATTTGAA
>JALSRY010000482.1 GCA_026984555.1 Phycisphaerae bacterium | reverse complement strand
GTGTTTTCGTCGAGCGTCCATACTTCGTATGACCCGATGACCATGCCGACGGTGGGATCGGCGTCGAAGACCTCCAGGAGTTTTTCGACCGCGTTTGGTTTGAGCCGGTCGTCCGAGTCGAGTTGGACGTAGAACTTGCCGCGGGCGGCGGCGATTCCCGCGTTGAGGCACAAACCGAGGTTGTTGATATCGACCACGATCAGCCGCACGGGTGGCCGGGCGGGGTCGTAACGATCGCCGCCATCCATGTAGCGGCGCACCTGGTCAGCGGTGGGGTCGTGCGGGCCGCCGTTGACGACGACGATCATTTCGACGCGGGGATCGGTCTGGGCCTGGACGCTTTCGATGGCTCGGCCGATGAATTCGGGGCGGTGGTTGACGGGGGTCACGACGCTGGCGATGCAGTCGTGGAAACGGGCGCATTCGTCGGGGGTGTAATCGACGGTGAGGATGTGGTCCCCGGGCGCGAGGTAGGCGCCGATGCGTTTGAGGTGGGCCGTGCAAGCGCGTTCGGCCTGCTGCTGCACGTCGCGTTCGGCCAGGAGGTAATCGAACACGTTGTGCTTGTCGCCGGGAGCGTTCACGGCGCAAAGGGAGCCGGCGTAGCGATTCGCGATGTGCATCGCGGGAGCGTGCTCGGTCAGCTTCAGGCGGATGTCGTACCACAGGACGGCGTCGAGCGATTCGTCGAAGCCGCCGCAACGGCGCAGCAGAGATGCGTCGAGGAGCAGCAATGGGCCGAGGTCGAAGGTGTCGCGCAACCGGCCGGGGTGCCAGTCGAGCAGGTGGACTTCGTGGCGTGTGCCGTCGGGTTCGACGCGTTCGTAGTCGCCGTAGACCAATGCGGGCCGCACGCCGTGCACATCGGGACGTCGGGTAGCGGCCATGAGCATGGTTCGGAGGGCGGACCGGCGCAGCTCGATGTTGCCGCGGGCGTGGTCGAGGAGCAGGAGGAAGTCGGCGCGGGCGGCGTGGAGTGCGGCGTTGAGCATGGCGCTGCGTGTGGCGAATGAGCCGGGCAGGTGGTGGATTCGGGTGCCGTCGGCGTCTTCCGGGATGAAGTCGGGTGGGGCGTGTTGGCCGCGGCCGTCGACGACGATCAGGTCGAGGTCGGGGTGGTCCTGCTGGAGTACGGAGCGGATGGATGCGGCGCCCGTATCGGGGGTTGTTCCGTCGGCGGCGCTGGTTGGGTGTGCTTGGGTCGGACTTGCGGGCTGGCCGACGAGCACGACCGCCGTCACGCAGATGTCGTCGAAGTTCGCACGCATTCGTACATTCTAGCGTCCTGGCGCGGATTCTGCGCGGGCGGCCGGTGGCGGCGGTGGGCAGCGTTTCTTGACGCGACGGACCGCGTTCGTAAGATGCCTGCATGGCAGGCCAGAGCTACCCCTCGAAAATCGTCGGCGACGCATTTACCTTCGATGATGTTCTGCTACAGCCGGCGCGCTCGTCGATCCATCCGCGCGAGATCGATGTGGCGACGCAGTTTACCCGCGGCATCCGGATCAACATTCCCCTCGTCTCCGCCCCGATGGACACGGTTACGGAATCGAGCCTGGCCATCGCGCTGGCCCAGGAGGGGGGCATCGGCATCATCCACCGTAACCTCGGCATCGAGGAGCAGGCGCGCGAGGTCCGCAAGGTCAAGCGTTCCGAAAGCGGGGTGATTCTGGATCCGGTGACGCTGCGGCCGCAGGACACGATCGAGCACGCGCGCCGCACGATGGATCTGCACAATGTCAGCGGCATTCCGATCACGCACGCGGACGGTCGGCTCGCGGGCATCCTGACGCGCCGCGATCTGAAGTTTCGCGAGCCGCACGAGCAGACGATCGCGGACGTGATGACGTCGGAGAATCTCGTTTGCGCCCCGCCGGATACCCGGCTGGACGACGCGGAGGCGATCCTGACTCGGGCGAAGGTGGAGAAGCTCCTGCTGGTGGACGAGGGGGGCAAGCTGGCGGGACTGATCACGATGCGCGACATCGAGCGTTCGCGTGAATACCCGCGGCGTTGCAAGGATGCGCGGGGCCGGCTGCGCGTGGGTGCGGCGATCGGGGTACACGACTACGAGCGGGCCGAGCGGCTGGTCGGCGCGGACGTGGACGTCTTGGTGGTGGATACGGCGCACGGCCATAGCGACGCGGTGCTCGAGACGGTGCGGGCGTTGCGGGGTCGGCTGGATATCGAGATCGTCGCGGGGAACGTGGCGACGGCCGGCGGGGTGCGTGACCTGATCGAGGCGGGGGTGGACGCGGTGAAGGTCGGCGTCGGGCCGGGGTCGATCTGCACGACGCGGGTGGTCA
>JALSRY010000481.1 GCA_026984555.1 Phycisphaerae bacterium | reverse complement strand
GCGCACGCCCGTTGCATCCCGCCCACACGACGATCAGCAGCGGGTGCCCGCGCCAGCTCGCGACGGGCACCTGCCGGCCGGCCGCGTCCGAGAGCACCGCCACGAACGGCTTGCCGGCGGCCTGGTAGCGTTTGCGTTCCGCCGCCAAGTCGCGTGTCACGAGGTGATGCGGGAACCCCTTGCGCAGGCGCTCGACGCAGGCGTTCATGCGGTCGAGGTCGTGTCGCCGGGCGGCGTCGGCGAAGATGAGTCGCATCGCACTAGGAACGTGGCGCCCCTTCGGGCAGCGTTTCACGTATGCCCGGAGAGACTCCAGCAACGCTTTGTCGCAGGCGCCCAGCGGTCCGCTCGCCGGAGGTGGTCCGCCGGCGTGTTCCTGGAGGCGGCGGGCGACGATTGCCCACCACGCGGCTTCGTCGGCGGCGGCGGAGCAGGGTGGATGGCGCAGATACTGCTCGATGCGTTGTGCGAGGGGTTTGAAATCGCCGCCGCGCAACACGCCGATCTCGAACAGCGTTTCCAGTTCGATGCGCAGGGCGCGTTCGCGTTGTACGCCGCCGGGGTAGGAGGAAAGGTAGGATCGCACGAGGCTGAGCAATCGCAAGCGTTTCTGGATGGCGACGCGGGTGGGGGTGGGGGCTTTTCCGCCGGGGACGAGCGCCTGGTGCTGCGTCTCGATGCGTTGCCAAAGGGCGGCGTCGCGCGACAGCGGCCGCGAAGTGGCCTGGGAGTCCTGAGCCATCGCCGCGGGCGCAAGGGCGGCGCCGAGGAGCACGAGCACGAGTACCCGGGGGGCTGGCCGCACGTTGTCCGCGGTTGGTCGTCCCGTCATCACCAGAACATCCACGCGGCGGGGTTGTGGAGGGCCACGGCCTGGTAGATCACCCACAGGTAGAGGAACAGGTTGGTGAAGCCGTGGACCAGTACGAGGAACAGCAGGCTTTTTTTCCAGTACATGAGCCCGTTGAACGCGAACCAGCAAGGGATGCTCACGATCCAGTTGTCGGGGTGTTCGAGCACCGAGAGCAGCGAGGTCAGCAGGAACGAACGCAGGGTGAACGTCCCCAACGGGATTTTCTCGAAGCTGTCCCAGCGGATCAGGGCACGCAGCAGAAACGCGCGCCAGAACAGCTCCTCGACGATCGGAACCGTGACGGAGGCGACCGCGATCCGCGTGATCACCATCGGCCAGAAGGCGGCCGTCTGTCGCAGGGCGTCGAATTTTTCGGCGTGGGCCTGGAGGTCGAACTGGCCGGGGAACAGGGGCAGGCGGTGCGGAAGCCCGAGCGCGTCGCACAGGAGCTGGCCGTAGTACCAGCCGGCGGCGATCAGTAATCCCATCAGGGCGGCGAGTGCCCAGTAGGGCCGTCCCCACGGGGGCAGATGACGGCGGAGGATCCAGACGACGACCAGCCCGCCGACGCCACGCAGCAGGCTTGCCACCCAGCGGTATTCGAACGGGATCAGCGAGGTGTCACGCAAGCCGAGCAAAGCGAGGTACACCAGCATCGGCGCAATGAGGATGATGTCCGGCCGGTCGGCGGCAAGCCGATCGAGCCAGGAAGTCTGGCGGCCGGGCGGTGTTGTGGACGTTTCCGTCATGATCCTCGCGGCGTACCTACCCCATCGGCGGGGAGATGGGGAATACTATAGCGGGCGGCGCGGCGTGCAAAAGCGGCCGGGCGGCGAGTACGGCCGGCGAGCGCGGCGGGTTGCGCCGGCGGCCAAACTTTCGTCACCCCCCTGCCCCGCCCGCATCGGGCTGACGCGCCGGACCTTTCCGCTTGCGGGGCTGGGACTTCCAGCGCCGATGAACCCAGAGGTACTGTTCGGGATGGCGACGGATGCCGGCTTCGAGAGCGCCGGCAAACGTCCGGGTAATCCAGTGGAGCGGATCGTCGCGGTCGGCCCACTCCTCGGGCTGGATGATGCGCTCGACCACGATGGCGTAGCGGAACCCCGCCCCGTCGCGGGCCGCGTAGCCGACGACGATCGGCACGTTGTGGCGCATGGCCAGCAAGCCGATCGACTTGTACCACGATGCCGGCCGTCCGAAGAAGTCCGCGAACACTCCCTTTCGACCGGCGTCCTGGTCGGCGATGAAGCAGAGCGTGCCGCCGGTGGCGAGCGTTTCGTCGGCGTGGTCGGTGGCTCCCTTCTTGTCGAGCAGCCTGACCCCGCCGGCGCGACGCGAGGAGACGATGAACTCGTTGATCAGCGGGTTGTCGAGCGGGCGCATCACGGCGGTCAGCGGCAGGCCCAGGCGGGCGATCGTGTAACCGAGCAGCTCGTAGTTGCCGAAATGGGC
>JALSRY010000480.1 GCA_026984555.1 Phycisphaerae bacterium | reverse complement strand
CAGAGTCGGCCGGATCAGACGCGCCGCCGACGCCCTCCCCTGACCAGCCCGGTGCCTCGGCGCGCGACACCCGCTCCCCCGCGACGCAGCCGGCGCCGGCCGACAGCGGTGCCGCCGATCGCTCCCCGGCCCACGACACCGCCGACCGTGGGAAATCGCACGACGAAGCGGAGGAGCCGCCGGCGTCGCGAGCGGATTCGGCGCGTCCGCCGCCCAACGGTGGGGATGCCCAGGCGCCGGACCGACCCGCCGGCGAACAATCCCCCACCGACCAGCCGGATGACGGGTCGGCCGGCAAGACCGGGGCGTCCTCGTCCCCGCCGAACCGAAACACGCCGCCGAAGAAAGACGGCGACGCCGCCGGAACGCGGCCGGAGGAAAACCAGAAGGGCAAGGATCGAGCCGCCGGCGATGATTCCAACCCGGCGGGGCAAGACAACGACCGGAACAACGGGCAGTCCGACAAGTCCGCCGGCGCGCAGGCACCGAGGCGAGATTCGTCGAAGAACGCCGAAGCGCCGTCCAAACACTCGACCGATGATGGCGCGCAATCGCCGCCGGCGGATCAGGGCTCGCCGTCTGCCGGCAAGCAAGCATCGCAGCCACCCGCGGGCCGTGACGAGGCTGCCCAGGACGCCCCAGCGGACAACCCGGGTAGCGAACCACCCGAAACCGGCCAGGCGGAAGATTCCGCTGCCGACCAGCCACGCCAGCCCGCCGCGGGTACGCACCCCGCGCAGCCTGGCGCCAATGCGCTCAGCGGGTCGGACGAGCGCGACAATGGCGAGCGCGTCATCCCGATGGGACCGGCCCCGGAGCCTTTGCCCGCACCGGCCTCGCCCGGGGCGGGGCAGCGGTCGCCGGGCGAAGGGGACCTGGCCCCCGGTGGCCGCGGCGACCTTGTCGATACGCTCGAACTCCTCGAACGGGCCGACGAGCTCACCGAGCAGGATCTCGACGCGACCGGCTGGCCACCCGCCCGGCGGCAAGCGTTCATCCGCGACCTCAAACGACTGCACGAATCGGCCCGGCGGGCCGGCGTACTCTCACAACTACGCGCGTGGACGGCCGGCCGACTCGGCTCCGCGGAAGTTTCCTCCGGCGTCGGGCTGGCGGGCGGGCTGGCCCTGCGCGTCGCGCCGAGAGCGTCCGTCCAGGATCGTATCGAGCAGATCGCCCCGCCGCCGCAACAACGCGTCTCTCCCGAGCTGCGCGCGGTGCTGGACGCTTATTACCGTGCGCTCGCGGCTCGGCGGGCGGCGCCGGCCGGGCACCGTGGGGAGCGCCCGCAACGCCACTAACGTAGGCAAAGCCTCCCGCCACGGTTACAATCCGCGCCGGCGTATCACGATCGCGAACGCGAGAGGCATGGTCATGAGCCGACGTCTTGCATTGCTGCTGTTGTTCGCCGGAGTGGGGATGACGCTGGCCGGCTGCGTCGAGCGCACCATCAAGATCACGAGCAATCCACCGGGCGCGCGTGTATTTCTGAACGACGAGGAAATCGGTACGACGCCGGTCAAGACGACTTTCCTGTGGTACGGCGATTACGACGTGATATTGCGCAAGGACGGCTACAAGACGCTCAAAACGCACCACCGCGTCACCCCGCCGTGGTACGAGGTTCCGCCCCTGGATTTCGTGTCCGAATGCCTGGTGGCGGCGACGATCCACGACGACCACGCACTTCCCACCTACGAACTCACGCCGACCGACACGCCCGATGTGGATGCGATCGTCGAACGGGCGGTGCAACTCCGCGGGCGCGCGCTTTACGAGGGTTTCTGAATCACAGCGGCCCGCGCGCCGGCGCGTCTCGGCCTGAGCTGCCCTTCTGCCGCACGCCGGCCGCTCCCCGGGCGGCGGCTTCTCCATTCCGGGCCGTGCGCGACGAGGACGGGCAGTGCAGGCGGGACGATTTTCATCAGCCCGCCACCGCGCGGCGATGTCGCTGGTGCCTCGCTGGTCGCCAGGCGATCCGTGGGGCGCCGGCGGGCGCATACCCACCGGCGGCAAACGAATATATAGTTGTGTGGCGATGCGCAAACGGATCATCATCTTGGGCTCGACCGGCTCGATCGGGTGCGATGCGCTCGAAGTGGCGGCGGCATTGCGTGGCGAGGTCGAGATCGTCGGTCTCGCGGCGCGCCGCAACTGGCGCCGCCTCGCCGAACAGGCGCGTCGTTTCGGTGTGCGCGACGTGGCGATCTGGGATGCCCGCGGTGCCGAGGCCTTGCGGGATGCCTGCCCGTCGGATGTACACGTGCGCAGCGGTCCGGACGGGGCGGCGGCGTTGGTGCGCGAAACGGACTGTGACCT
>JALSRY010000479.1 GCA_026984555.1 Phycisphaerae bacterium | reverse complement strand
TGGCACGCCTGCATGCTGCCGATCGCCTCGCGGTAGCCCGCCGCGTCGTGATGATCACGCAACGCGATCTCGCCGACGCTCCGCAGGGCGGTCAGCGGCGTGCGCAGCTCGTGCGAAGCGTCGCCCGTGAAACGCCGCAGGCGCTCGAACGCATCCTCCAGGCGCGCCAGCGTATCGTTGAACACGCTGGCCAACCGGCCGAACTCGTCGCCCGGATGCTCGACGGGGAGGCGCTCGCTGAGCCGATCGGCGGTGATACGGCGGGCTTTGCGCGCCATCGCGCCGACGGGAGCGAGCATCCGTCCCGCGAGCACGTAGCCGCCCAGAACCGCGAGCGCCAGCGCCAGCGGGTACCCGATCAGGAGCGTCACTTCGAGCTGATGCAAGGCCTCGCGCGCGGCCTGCTCATTGTGGGCGACGGCGGCGCGATACTTGTGGTGCATATCGGCGAACGTCGCCACCAGCAGCCGAAAATGCCGGTCGTCGGGCGTTGCGAGCGTCACTTCGCCGTCGCGCGCCGGCCCGCGCCACAGCGTATCGAGGTGCAGCCGGCGCCAATCATGGCTCGCGTAGATCACGCGGCCATCCTCGAGCGCGCAAAACAGGACCGCGGCACTGTGCTCTTCCAACTCGTCGAGCTCGTCGGGATCCTCGAGTACGAGCTCGCGCACCGCGTCGAGATCGTGAGCCAGTCGGCGGCGCGTTTCCGCCAGCAGCCCGTTTCGCAGCAACGCGTACACCCCGACCGCGAAGACGAGCAGAATCGCCCCCAGAGCACCGGCATACCACAACGCCAGGCGCATCCGCACGCTGCGCACGCCGAGCCTCATGTCGTCCCCTCCCCGAGGACGAACCCGACCCCCCGTACCGTCTTGAGCAACGCGCACTGGAACGGATCGTCGAGTTTGCGCCGCAGCCGGGCGATATGCACATCGATCAGGTTGTCGGTGGTGGCATCGCGGCCGGGTTCTCCCCAGACATCACGCGCGAGCATCTCCCGCGAAACGATGTGGCCCGCGTGACGCATCAGGTATTCGAGCAAGGCGAACTCGCGTCCGGTCAGCACGAGCGTCCGCCCCGCTCGCGCCACTCGCCGCGCCAGCAGGTCCATCTCCAAATCGGCGACCTGAAGCCTGAGCACCTGGTCGGGCCGGCCTCGCCGAAGCAACGCGCGAATCCGCGCCAGCAACTCGGAGAAAGCAAACGGCTTCACAAGATAGTCGTCCGCCCCGCTGTCGAGCCCGAGCACGCGGTCATCCACCGCATCGCGAGCGGTCAATATCAATACGGGCGTTGTCACACCGCGGTCACGCAGGGCGCGCAGAATCTCGATTCCATCACGCCCCGGCAGCATCAGATCGAGAATGACCAGATCAAACGTCTCGGCGCTGAGCCGAAAAAAGCCGTCTTCGCCGGTGTGGGCCAGCGACACGTCGTAGTGCTGCGCTTCCAGACCCTGCCGCAGCGCCCGGGCGACCTTCTTCTCGTCCTCGACCACGAGTATCCGCATCGGCAAAGCTCCGCTCGAACACGGATTATCCGTGCCGCCCCCCGCGCCGACTACCGACCGATCCCTGACTTTTCCGTCAGAAACGCGCCGAAACGCCCCCCGAGCCCATCAGCCCGCCCCTGCACACCACGTCCCGATCCGAAAACGGCGCCCCGCCGACGTCGCCTTCCGGGCACCTCGCTTCGGACAGCCCCGGCGTTCCGCGGCGTGTGGGCAAACCCGCCTGGCTGCCCGTCAGCGCCCGCCACCACCCCGGCGGCCTCGGCTCGCAAGATAACCGGCCAGCACCGCCGCCGGCGAGCGACGGGTGTTGATGCGCAGATAGTCGGCATGGTGCCGCAAGCAGGCGGCTTCCACCTGCCGGCTGAAACCCCGCACCACGCGCAGATAGCTCTCGCGGAGCGACTGCGGATCGGCCAGCAACCGTACGTCTTCCTCGAGCCCCTCGAACCGCACGTTCTCGACCAGCGGAAACGTCCACTCGTCGTCGTCCATCACGTGCAGCACGATCAGTTCGTGGCCCGCGAGGCACAGATGCTCGATCCCGCCGATTACGTCATCCGGCTCGGCGATCAGGTCCGAAATCAGCACGACCATCGACCGCTTGCGCAGCTCGCGCGCCAGACGGCGGAGCAGTCCTTTCGCCTCGGATCGCCCCGCCGGTTTCGTCCGCTCGAGCAGGCCCACAATCTCCTGGAGTTGCCCCCGACCGCTCGCCGGCGGAAGCCGGTCGCGCACCTCGTGATCGAACGTCATCAGCCCCATCGAATCCTGCTGATTGGTGACCACATAGGCCAAGCTGGCGGCCAGC
>JALSRY010000478.1 GCA_026984555.1 Phycisphaerae bacterium | reverse complement strand
TCTGGAACTGTATCGAGACGGTCTTGCGGCAGAATCTTGAGCGGCAGCAGGCGGCGCTTCGCTGATCCACCGGCGGAGCGGCGTTTTTCATTGGGCACATTGATGGCGATGTACGCATAAAGGCATGCAGCGGGATGGGTGGTGTGATGTCGCGCGAGTGGAAAATCTTCGCCGCCATGTTGGCCGTCTTCGTGGTCGCCTATTACCTTCCGCTGGGCGACCCGAAGGTTCAGGCGGCGGTGGTCGAGGCGTTCAAGCTGCTCCAGTGGTACGCCCGCAATCACACGCTCGCGTGTGTCGTGCCGGCGCTGTTCATCGCCGGCGGAATCATCACGTTCCTGTCGCAGGCCGCCGTCATGCGCTATCTTGGTCCGCGCTCGAACAAGGTGGCGGCTTACGGTGTGGCGTCGGTGTCCGGTTCGGTGCTGGCGGTGTGTTCGTGCAGCGTGTTGCCGATGTTCGCGGGCATCTACAAGATGGGTGCCGGGCTGGGGCCGGCGTCGGCGTTTCTGTACTCCGGGCCGGCGATCAACATCCTGGCCATCTTCCTGACCGCGCGCGTGTTGGGTGTTTCGCTGGGGCTGTGGCGTGCGATCGGGGCGATCGTCTTCGCGATCGTGATCGGGCTGATCATGGCGGGCGTGTTCCATCGCGAACAGCGTGAACGCGGGCCCGCTGCGAATCCGCAGATGCCCGAAACGGCGCAGTCGTTGCGCCGGGGCTGGCAAAGCGCGCTGTTGCTGGCATTCATGATTGCTTTTCTGGTCTTCAGCGATTGGTACAACCCCGGCAACGCCATCGTTACCCGGACCGATGGGACGGTGGTTCGCGGCGTGGTGCTCGAGGAGACCCGCGACGAGGTGATGGTGCAGGTGCAGGAGACCGGCGGGGGGGTGCGGGCCGGCGCGCGTCTTGTGCTGCCCAAGGCCGAGATCGCCTCGATCAAGCAGCGGGAGAACTGGGTCACGCGCATTCACCACGTGCGCTGGTACCTGGCGGGATTGTGCGGGCTGGTGGTGGCGTTGATGGTCTGGCGCTGGACGGACCGCGAGGAGCAGCGCGCGTGGATGCGCAACACCTGGGATTTCGCCAAGCTGCTGGTGCCGCTGTTGTTTGGCGGCGTGTTCGTGGTCGGTTTTGTCGGTGCGCTGCTGCCGGACCGGCAGGTCGCCATGCTCGTGGGTGACAACGGATTGCGCTCGAACCTGGTGGCGTCGCTGGTGGGAGCGTTGTTCTATTTTGCGACGCTGACCGAAATCCCGATCGTGCAGGCGCTCTCCGAGCACGGGATGGCGCAGGGGCCGGCGCTGGCGCTGCTGCTGGCCGGGCCGGCACTGTCGCTGCCGAATATGCTCGTGATCTACAAGGTGATGGGCTGGCGGCGGGCGACGGTGTTTTGCGCGGCGGTCGTCGTGATGGCGACCATCACCGGGCTGATCTACGGAAACCTGGTTGGATAAGACGGTAACGAGGAACACTGCGATGAAGATCGAGATATTGGGAACCGGATGCGCCAAGTGCAACGCCCTCGAACGAGCGGTGCGCACGAGCGCGGAAAAGCTCGGAATCGAGTGCCAGATCGAACATGTGACCGATCTGAACCGTATCACCGGTTACGGTGTCATGATGACGCCCGCGCTGGTGATCGACGGGGAGGTCAAGGTCAGTGGCAAGGTGCCCAGCGAGCGCGAGCTGGAAGGATTGCTCAAGCAATAGGAGATTGAAGGATGATAAACCCCCAGGGCTATTTCGAAGCGGGCTTGACGCTGCACGGTCATCGCTGCCCGGCGATGCCGATGGGGTTGCGCGTGGGGGCGGCCGCCATGAACAAGCTTGGTGTCGAGCGTGCCCGGGATGGACAGCTCATGGCCCTGGTCGAGATCGGCGAGGCCCACTGCGCGACGTGCTTCGCCGACGGCGTGCAGATGATCACGGGCTGCACATTCGGCAAGGGCAACATTCGGAAGCTGCACTACGGCAAGTGGGGGCTGACGCTGATCGACAAGAAGAGCGGCAGGGCGGTCCGCGTCGCTCCCAAGGCCGAGGCGATGGCCGCCAACAAGCAGACCGATTTTTTCCAGAAATATCGCATGAAGGGCGTGCCCGCCTCGCAGGTTCCCGAAGAGGTCGTCGCCCCGCTGGTTGAACGGGTTCTCAACACGCCCGAAGATCAGATGCTCAACATCGGCGAGGTGTTCGAGTACGCTTGGACCGAGCCGGCCCATTCGTTCGACAGTTTCGTGTGCGAAGTCTGCGGCGAGATGGTGGTCGAGCCCTACGGGCGCATCCTCGGCGACAAGAAGGTGTGCATTCCGTGCCGGGAGCAGGCGGCCGGGGCGTGAGGCGGCGAGGCGCGCGAGGGAGCCGGCCCGCGGCGGCCGGCAAGCAGCCGTTGACGAAACGATCGCCCACGACGGCGGGCGCGTGTTCGGCATGGCCGGTGCCGGCGCGGGTTTCTTGCTCGGGTGGCGCCGCCGGCGGCCTCTTGGTTTCTTCCCGGCGTCCTGCGCGACGCGGGTGACTGCGGGATAACGCATGATCTACTTGCTCGCCGGCTTGATGTTCCTCGTCGCGATCGTCTTCTCCATGCTCGGCCAGGGCGGCGGCGTACTCTACACGCCGATCCAGGTCTGGGCCGGGATCGGGTTTCACACCGCGGCGGCGACGAGCCTGTTTCTCATCATGACGATGTCGCTTTCGGCGACGATCGTGTTCCGCAAGGCCAAACGCGTCGATTGGCCCTTGGCGATCACCCTGGAGAGTGTCACGGCGCTGGGTGGACTGGTCGGCGGGTTGGCCTCCGAACGCTTTACCGGCTCCTTCCTGATGGTCCTCTTCGCCGGCGTGGTCGCGTTCGCCGCGGTGTTCATGGTGCGCGATTTCAAGATGAACCACGACTGCCCCGCCCGCAGCAGCTTTTTCGGGTGGCGTCGTCGGCTCGGCGAGCGGGAATACTGTGTCAATCTCGCGATTGCGCTGCCCATTTCGTTCCTGGCCGGGGCGCTCAGCGGGTTGGTTGGTGTGGGTGGCGGGATTCTCAAGGTTCCGATGATGGTGCTGCTGTTCGGCATCCCGATGGAAATCGCGGTCGGATCGAGCGCGTTCATGGTCGGTCTCACCGCCGCCGGCGGCTTCGCCGGTCACGTCGCCTCGGGGCACTGGGACTGGAGGATGTCGCTGATCCTCGCGGTGGCGGTGTTCGCCGGCGGGCAGATCGGCGCGCGTTTTTCCGTTGGGATCGACAAGAAGAAACTCAAGAAGGGATTTGGTTTCTTCTTGTTTGCCGTCGCGGCCCTGATGTGTGCCAAGGCTCTGCTATGACGGGAGAAGATTCATGAGCCGCCGCAACACTGTCAACCTGATTGTCGTCGTGCTGGTGATTCTGGTCGTCGCCGGCACGGCCTGGCGGAATCGCGCGCGTTCCGTCCCGGAGGTCGCGCCGCCAGGGCCGACCAGCCTCCCCGCGGCAGGGGTGGCGACACGCGGGAGCGGCCCGACCGCGACACGCGCGGCTCTGCCGGCGGCGGCTCCTGCGCAACCGGCCACGCGACCCGCGTCGCAACCAGCGAGCGCCCCGGCCGGCGGGTTGCCGCGACTGGTCGACCTGGGAGCCGACAAGTGCAAGGCCTGCAAAGAGCTGGCACCGATCCTGCACGCGCTGCGTGAAGAGTACAAGGGGCGGCTGGTGGTCGAGTTCCACGACGTATGGAAAGACCCGGCGCCCGCGCGGAAGTTCGGCGTTCGGCTGATCCCCACGCAAATCCTGCTGGACCGCGCGGGTCGCGAAGTGTGGCGGCACGAGGGGTTCATCTCGAAGGAAGATCTCCGGAAGCTCTTCGCCGAGAAAGTCGGTGTGAAATAGGTGTTCGACGCGCTGACCGAGAACCTGGCCCGTGCCGTGCAAGGCAATCCGTGGATCGCCCCGCTGGCGGCGTTGCTCGGCGGACTATTGACCGCCGCCAACCCGTGCGTGATCGCGATGGTGCCGTTGATGGTCGGATACGTCGCGGGGCACGGAACCGACTCGAAACGCCACGTCGCGCGCTCGTTTTTGCTGTCGCTGACGTTCTCGATCGGCCTGACGTGTACGTTCGCGATGCTGTTCCTGGCGACCTGGGCGGCGAGTTCCATCCTGCGGGCGTCGTGGTGGAGTTATATTGCCGGCGGCGTGTGCCTGCTGATGGGACTGCACCTGCTTGGTGTGCTCGACGTGAAGATTCCGGCGCCGGCGGGTATGCAGCCGAGAACCAGAGGGTTCGTGGGGGCGCTGCTGCTGGGGATGCTGTTCGGGCTCGTGTCGTTGCCGTGCGCCGGTCCCGTACTGGTGACGCTGTTGGCGGTCGTTCCGCTCAAGGGCATCGCGTTCGGCGCGACGTTGCTGGCGGCGTACAGCCTGGGCCACTGCGGGCTCGTGCTGGCCGGTGGCGTATCGATGGGGATGGTGCAACACATGGCCGACTCGAAAGGCTGGACGCGCGGGTTGGCGATTCTCCGGTGTGTGGCCGGCGTGCTGATCGTGGGTGTGGGACTATGGGTGCTTTGCTCGGCCGGGTGAGGCTTCAAGCCGGCGGTGGATGCGGGAATCCGGGAGACGGCATGACGGGAGCCGAGCGCGCGGGGTGGCCATCGGCCGTGTCGAGGAGATGAGATGAGACGGGAGTGTCCGTGGGTGCGGACGGTGGCGCTGGTATCGTTGGCCGCGGTGCTGACGAGCTGCGTGCTCGTGAACCCCACCGATCCGTATCGCCCGGTTCATGTCTCCGCGAACGGGCCGGGCGCCGTGCGGGTCGGCGTCGCCGCGAGCCAACCGGCGTCGGTCTCGCGGCTGACGCTCCAGCGGTGCATCGCGCTGGCGGAGGAGCACAACCCGGACGTGGCCCGGGCCGGATGGGAGGTTGCCGCCGCACACGCCGGAATCGCGTTGGCCGCGGGGGAGCGCTGGCCGACGGTTCATGCGCGCGGGACGTATACGCATACGATGGACAGCCAGCGGCTGATTCCGCCGCGCTCGCCCACCGACCTGCCGGTGTTTTCGCGTAACGTCTTCGCGGGCGATCTGGTGTTGCGGCTGCCGTTGTTCACGGGCGGGCGGATCACGAGCGCGATCGCGGCGTCGAAGCTGCTCGAGGAGGCGGCCGCCCGGCGGCTGGCCCGCACGCGCGAGGAGTTGGTATTCAACGTTTCCAGCGTGTTCTACGGCATTCTGGCGCAACGGCAGATCGTGCGGGCGATCGACTTTTCGACCAAAGCGCTGGAGGAACACCGCGAGCGGGTCCGCCACCTGATCGACGTGCAGCGGGCGGCGCGGGTCGATCTGCTGCGCACGGAGGTACGCCTGGCGGACCTGCGGCAGCGGCGCGTCGCCGAAGCGAACCGGCTGGCGATCCTCAAACGTGTGCTGGTCAACCTGATGGGCATCCGGGCCCCCGGCGACAGCCTCGCCGTCGATGGTCGCCTGGCTCTGCGTCCGGCGAACATCGATCGCGACGAAAGCTTGCGGCGGGCGCTGTCCCACCGGGCGGATTATCTCGCTGCCCGGGCCGAGCTCGAGGCGCAGGCCCGGCGGGTCGATGTCGCCCGGGCGGCCCGCTGGCCCACCGTCAACCTCGAAGGTTCCTACGGCGTGCGGCATGCCGCCAGTCCGACCAGCCAGCCGAGCGGCGTGGACAGTACGGAGGACGTCGGATACATCGGCGTGACGGCCGAGATTCCCTTGTTCGAGGGTGGGCGCATCGGCGCGCGGATTCGCCGGGAACGGTACGCGCTCGCGGCGGCGCAAGAGCGGCTGCGCACGCTGGAGCTCCAGATTCGCTTGGACGTTGAGACGGCGGTGCTGGATGTCGAGGCGGGGCGCGCCCGGGTCGCCGCGACGGAGGAAGCCATCACCCAGGCGCGTGAGAGCCTGCGGATCGAGCGCGAGAAGTACGCGGTGGGGCGCAGCTCACAGACCGACGTGCTCGATGCGCAATCCGCGTTGGTGGATGCCGAGACAGCCTACTATCGCGCGCTGGCGGACTATGAGACGGCGCTGGCGGAGTGGGCGTTGGCCGTGGGAGACGAGTGATGCGGGTTCTCAGGACGCTGTTGCGCTGGGTGCTGGTGTTGGGGGTGGTGGCGTTGCTTGTGGTGGGGGGGATGGCGCTGGTCAAACGCAAGCAGCACGCGCTCGCTGGCGCGCCCAAGTACGGACTGGGCCCGGTGCCGGTGCGGGTCGCGGTCGCACGCGTGAGCGATTTGCCGATCGAGCTCGATTACCTGGGTGTGATCGAGCCCGTGCGAGTGGCGAATGTTTCGGCTCGGCTGACGGCGACGGTGGAACGGGTGTTGGTGGACGAGGGTGATCGCGTCGAGGCCGGCGATACGCTGGTCGTGCTCGACGACCGCGAGATACGCGACGACATCGCCGCCGCGGAGGCGCGGATCGAGCAGGCCCGGGCGGACTTGGCGGGCAACGAGGCCACGATCGAATCCTTGGCGGAGTCGCTCGCCTATTGGCGGCGGCAGGCGGAGCGTGACGCCAAACTCGCCGCGGAGCACGACATTCCGGCCGCCGATGCCGAAGCCACCGCGGACAAGGTCAATGGGTTCGCCGGTCGTCTGCGCGCGGCGCAGCGGAAGGCGGACGCGATTCGGCATCTGATCGATTCGCTGGAAAAGCGCGAGGCGCAGTTGAAAACGCGGGCCGGGTACTGTTGCCTGACCAGTCCGTACGAGGGCGTGGTGTCGCGCCGGGATGTGGACCCCGGCGACCTCGCCGCCCCGGGCAAGACGCTGCTCGTCGTCGAGGATCGCAGGCGACTCAAGATCGCCGTCAACGTGCCGCAGCGTGATGTGCCCCATCTCAAGCCCGGGCTGGCCGTCCGGTTCGAGACGCCCGACGGTCGGCGGTCGGCGGCGATCACGGACGTGTTCCCGTCGCTCGACCGGGCCCGGATGCTGCGGGCGGAGATCGCCTTGTCGGGTGAGCAGGCTGCCGGGCTGACCTGTGGGGCGTATGTGCCCCTCTCGGTCACGCTGCGCACGCTCGAAAACATCGTCCTGTTGCCCGGCTCGGCGTTGATCGAGCGACCCCAGGGCGGAACCTACGTATTCGTCGTGAACGACGATCGGCTCGCACCCCGTCCGGTCAAGGTGCTGGGTACGAGCGGCGACGCCGCCGCCGTCACGGGAATCGATCCGGGAGCGCGGGTGGTCACCAACACGTTTCTGGGCTGGGCGACGCTTTCCGCGGGCATCAAGGTCGAAGTGCTCCAATGAACCTGACTGATTTTTCGCTCAAGAATCCCTTTGTGATCATCGCGTTGGTGCTGGCGGTGGCCGCGCTGGGAGCGTTCGCGTTTTTTCGCACGCCGACCGATCTGTTCCCGAACACGGTTCCGCCCCAGGTCGTGGTCATCACCGTCGAGCCCGGCGCGGCCGCCCGGGATGTCGCCGACAAAGTCACGCGTGTGATCGAGAAAGAGCTCAACACGCTCAGCGGCCTCAAGCGTGTCATCAGCACGTCGCGTGACGAAGTGTCGAGCGTCAACGCCGAGTTCCACTACTCCAAGCCCATCGGCGAGGCGGTCCAGGACGTGCAGAACGCGCTGAGCCGCATCCGGCCCGATTTGCCCGCCGACATTCTCGAACCGCGCATCTACCGGATCACCGACGCGACCCGGCCGCTGCTGACCGTGGCCTTGCGCCCGGCGCCCGGCAGCACCAAGACGCTGTCGGAGATCCGCCTGTTGGCCGAGAACCAGATCATGGACGAAATCCTCGCGCTGCCCGGCATCGCCGACGTGGACGTCTTCGGCGCGCATCAGCCCGAGGTGAGTGTGCGGGTACGGCGTGATCGTCTCGCGGCGAACGACATCCCGCTCGATGTGGTGCTGGGAGCGCTGGCGAACCAGAACGTTGCCGCTCCGGTGGGAACGATCTATTCGAGCCGGCGGGAGTACCTCGTGAAGACCGCGGGCGAGTTCACGAACCTTCAGCAGATTCGCGACCTGCCCATCCGCGAGATCGCCGGCGGTACGCTGCGCATCTCCGACGTCGCGGACGTGTCGCTGGCCGAGCGCGAGCCGCGCAGCCTCTACCACGGCAACGGCAAGCCCGCGATTGCGATCAACGTGCTGCGTCCTGACAACGGCCCGACCGTCGCCGCCATCAAGAGTGTCAAGCGTTTTCTGCCCCGGCTCGCGGCCCGCTACCCCGACATCCGGTTCGAGATCACCGACGATCAGCAGCCGCTCATCGACATCAACGTCCACGGGATGCGCCAGAGTCTCGTCCAGGCGGTCATCCTGACGGTGATCGTGATTTTCGTGTTCCTGGCGGACATGCGGGCGGCGTTGGTGGTTTCCGTCAGCATTCCGCTCGCGTTTCTGACCAGCCTGGTGGTGTTGTGGTTCAGCCCGTACACGCTGAACATGGTGACGCTCTCGGGCCTGATTATCGCGGTGGGCATGGTCGTGGACGCCTCGGTCGTCGTGCTCGAGAACATCTACCGTCACTACAGCGAGATGAAACACCCCGACGCCCGTCGCGCCGCGCGCGAAGGTGCGTCGGAAATCGCCCTCGCCATCACCGCCGGCATGCTCACCACCGTCATCGTGCTGGTTCCCGTGATGTTCACCGGCGGCTACACGCAGCAGGTGATGCGACCGTTGAACATGATGATTTCCTCGACGCTGGTGGCGTCGCTGCTGGTGGCCCTGACCGTCGTGCCCCTGATGGCTTCGCGTCTGCTGGCCCGCCCCCACGAACATCGCAACCTGCTCGAACGCATCTTCCGCTACACCGACAAGGGCGTGTCCGGGCTCGCGACCGTGTACCTGGCGGTGCTCCGTCGGGCGTTGCACTGGCGGGTCGTGACGCTGCTGGTCGTCGCCGCGTTCTTCGTCATCACGATGAAAACCGTACCGCCGTTGATCGGTGGCGAGCTGATGCCGCCGATGGACACGGGCATCGCCCTGGTCGAGTTCGACACCCCCACCGACTACAACATCGCCGAGGTCGAGCGGGTGCTCACCGATGTCGAACGGGTGGTCTACCGTCAGCCCGGGGTGGAGATGGTTTCGTCCGTCGTCGGCTCCGAACCGGGGCAGATCAGCTTCGGCGGTGGCGGGGCGACCGCCCAATCCGCCCGGCTCACGATCCACCTCGTCGATCGCAAACACCGCGACGAGACCATCTGGCAGATCGAAGATACCTGGCGGGCGGCGCTGCGCACCATCCCCGGCGTACGCACGTTCCGCGTCAGCGAGTACGGCGCGACCCCCATGTCCACCACGAAGGCGCCGCTCGATGTGCTTATCAGCGGGCCCGATTCGCGGGTGGTGGATCGCCTGGCCGTTCGGTGTCTCGCGGCGTTGCGCGGGCTGCCGGGCTTGGTGGATGTCCGCCGGAGTTGGTACCTCGACAAGGTTGAACAGCAGGTCGTCGTGGACCCGTTGCTGGCCCGGCTCTACCAGACTTCTCCGGCGCGGGTCGCGGCGGAGCTCAAGGCGGCGGTTCGCGGTGTGCCCGCGAGCGCGATGCGGCTGCGGGGCTTTCTCGACATTCCAATTCGCGTGCAATACGCCGGCGAGGACATCCACGAACCCGCCCAACTCGCGGAGAGCTACGTGACCAGCCGCTTCGGCCCCGTGCCGTTGCGCACGCTGGCCCGGATCGAAACCGAACGCGACCAACCGTTCGTGACGCGCGAACGTTTACGCAACACGATCGACATCACCGGCGTGAATCGGGTCTACACGATCGCGCAGGTCGGCCGGATGGCTCACAAGCGACTCGCCCGCATCGCGGTGCCCGAGGGGTATTCGATCCAGGTCACCGGAACCGTCGCCGACATGAAGACCGGCAAGCAGGAGATGGGCCGGGCGCTCGTGATCGGCCTGGTGCTCCTGTACATGCTGCTCCTGGCGATGTTCCAATCGTTCGGCCACCCGATCACCATCATGGCGGCGATTCCGCTGGCGATCGCCGGGGCGATGTGGGGGTTGCTGCTGTTCGACAAGCCCATGTGCAAGCCCGCCACGATGGGGTTGATCCTGCTCGGTGGCACCATCGTCAACAACAGCATCCTCCTGCTCGACTTCATCCTCACCGCCCGCCGCGCGGGCATGTCGAAAGACGAGGCGATCGTGCAGTCGGTACGCTTGCGGATCCGGCCGATCCTGATGACGACCGTCTCGACGATCGTGGGCCTGACGCCCCTGGTGCTCGAAATGGCGGTCGGCCTGGAACGCATGAGCCCCCTGGGCATCGTGGCGTCGATGGGTCTCACGGTCGGCACGTTCCTGACGATGATCGTCATTCCCGTGGTGTATTCGAGCCTGGACAGCGCCGCGGCCGGCGTGCGGCGTGCCGGAGCGTTCCTGTTCGCCACGTCCTGACTCGTTTCGGCGGCTGGCGGAACGGGGTTGCCGCAGGCGGAAGTTTGCGGTCGTTGCGGCGAGGCCGCGGAAGATTACCGGACGTTTCCGGGCGAGTGGAATCGCCGCTCGTTTCGCGGCTCCGGGTGGCCTACAATTGCTTGCCGTCGCGTTCACGGCGGCACCGCGGTTCTCGTGATGGGTTTCTGAGGAGAAATCGATGCACCGCAACGCGATTCGCGTGCTCGGCCTGGCCGGCGTTTCGGGATTGTTGCTCGCCAGCGTAGGCGGCTGCCCGCTCGAACCCCCCTCCGACGCCGAGATGCTCGCGGTTCCCACGCCGGGAATCTATTACGTGCAGCAAGACGACGGCAAGCTCGTGTCCTTGCAGGCGGCCCAGGCTCGCGCCGGGGAGAACGCGTGGATCGACCTGCCCGGCGATGCGTCGTGGTATCGCGGTCCGGGGCTCTACGAGCTTTCCGATGACCTGGTCTGGTCGCTGCGACAGGCCGGCGGGCCGGAAGTGCTCG
>JALSRY010000477.1 GCA_026984555.1 Phycisphaerae bacterium | reverse complement strand
CGTAGCGTCGCGGGCGGGCCGCTTCGCCTTCCTGCGAAGAATGCCGACGCGACGGGGGGCCGCGCCGCGAACGCTGCCGCCGCGGGCGAACCGGCCCTGGTTCCGCCCCCTTTTTCCCATCTCTCTTTCTTGCCCCAACCCCATCGGGTACAACGAGGGCAAAACTGCCCGCCAGCGAGTCGGCCGGCGTTCCGATCGCACAAAGGTCGGTCGCCGGCGGCCAACCGGCGCCACGCAGGCGTGTCACCGGCGATGAGACGCCGCTGCGGCTGCGCGACGGCAGCAGGGAGACAGAAGCGATGCTATCGACGGCCTGTTGGAAACGAAACGGATTGTTCGTCTCCGCCGTGCTCGTTCTGGGCGGAGTGGTCGCCTGCCGCGGGCCGGTCTATTTCCCCGACCCGGCCGGCACCCGCCGGGAGTCCGGCGAAACGGTCTACGCCTATGACACCGATCACGACGGTGTGACCGACTACTGGCAGTACCGGCCCGACGACGGGCGCAAAACCGCGCTCGCCTGGCTCGACCACGCGACCGGCCGGCCCGGCCCGCGACTCGAGCTCGACGCGATCACCGCCGATGCGTGCCCCCACTACATCATCGTTCTCGACGGCGTTCCATTCGAGATCGTCGAACAACTGTATCGCGAAGGCCATTTCCGCCTGTTTCGGCCACCGTCGCGGGTGATCTGCTGCTACCCGGCGATGACCGACCTGGCGCTGTCGCAGTTCTTTCACAGCGAGCCGTGCGATGGGTACGAGGCCGTCTACTACGACCGCGTCGCCGGCAAGGTTCGTGGCGGCACCGCCGACTACCTCAGCGGCAAGGCGGCGCCGTGGTTGTCGCGGGTTGATTACCGCTGCTCGATGTGGCTCGACGGCCAGTCCTATCTCGATCCCCAGTCGCTCTTCGAGCACGAGCTGCGCGGCTTCGTGAACACGCTGCGCCGACACGAAACGGGCCAGGCGGTCGTGTACTCCGTCGGCAGCGCGGGCCTCGGCACGCGGGGGGGCCGCGACGCCATCGCCGCCTATCTCCGGACGATCGACCGTCTTTGCGAGCAGATCGT
This sequence comes from Phycisphaerae bacterium, assembly GCA_026984555.1. Lineage (GTDB taxonomy): Bacteria > Planctomycetota > Phycisphaerae > UBA1845 > Fen-1342 > JALSRY01. The sequence goes on along the minus strand of JALSRY010000477.1, from coordinate 1,263 downwards.
CTACGAGCGACGCGGCCGGGTGAAAATCACCGTCACGGCCGATCACGGACACAACCTCGTCCACAACGAGCGGGTGAGCTTCCGCGAAACGCTCGCGCAGGGCGGCTATCACGTCACCAAGGCGTTGCACCACCAAAACGACGTGGTCGAGATCGCCTACGGGTTGGTGACCTACGCCGCGTTCTACACCGACGACAAGCCCGGCGTCGCCCGCTGCCTGCTCGAACACGAGGCGGTCGCGTTCACCTGCTACGCGGACGGCGACGCGGTCGTGGTCTGTGACCGCGACGGGACGGCGCGTATTACCAAAGCGGAGGGGGGGTACGTCTACGACGCCCACGCGGGCGATCCGCTCAAGCTGGCCGGCATCATCGCGAAGCTGCGGTCCGCGGGGAAGGTGAGTCCCGCGGGGGTGATCGACGAGCCGGCCATGTTCGCCGCGACCGTCGAACACGAATACCCCGACCCGCTCGATCGGCTCTGGTTCGCGTTTCACGGGCTGGTGCGCGACCCGGCCGATGTGATCGCGAACCTGCGCGACGGATGGTGCCACGGGTCGAAGTTCTTCTACACGATGATCGGCGGCGATGTCGCCAGCACCCACGGCTCGCTCAACCGGATCAACTCGACGACTTTCGTGATGACGATGCTGGGTGACTTGCCGTCCGCCATGCGCTCTCGCGATGTGCTGCCGGCCTTGGAAAAGCTCCGCAAACGGCGGTAGCGCCGGCTCTGACGCCAAGCCCCGTTCGCCACCCGGTCGGCTACGCGGGCTTCCAGTCCACGATCTTGAGCTCGACGCTGCGGTGGCCGTTCCAATCGTTGATGATCGGCTCGAATGCCAGTCGCAGTCGGCGATGATCGAGCAGCTCGTCACGCCGATCGCCCCGCCCGAACGCGATGGCCTTGCGATACACGCTGCCCTGACGCACCGTGAACTGGAGGTGGCGGGCACCTTGTCCCACCGCGCGCGGTTCGCCCACGAGATCGACCGGCGTCGAGGCGAGCCGCGGCCGGGCGTTGCCGCTGCCGAACGGAGCCATGTGCTGGAGCATCTCCACAGTCTCCAACCCGATCTGGCCGAGCTCCACCTCGTCGTCCAGCCGGAGCTTGGGAACCAGGTCTGCCGGCGTCAGCCGCTGGTCGGCCAGCGCGAGAAACGCCGCGGTGAAAGGCTCGACCTTCTCGGCGGCGATGCGCACGCCGGCGGCCATCGCGTGCCCACCATGGCTCAGCAGATGCTCCGCGCACGCGGCGAGCGCT
>JALSRY010000476.1 GCA_026984555.1 Phycisphaerae bacterium | reverse complement strand
GGGTCGGCGAAGTCGACCTGGGTCACGCGCCCGACGGGCAGGCCGGCGATCGTGACGACGGTGCCCGCCCGGACGCCGGCGGCGTACGGCAACTTGACGCGGATGACATACCCGGCGCTGCGTGTCCAGTACCCGGTTTGGCCGAACATGACGATCAGGGCGGCAAGCGCCACCAGCCCGCACAGAACGAACAACCCGACCCAGAAGCTCTTGCGTGTCTCGTTCATGGGACGATCTCCCTGCGACTCACCGCGGCAACATGGCCAGCGGCGCCGATGTCGCGGCGGTGGATGGTGGTTTTCGGGGCGTGCCCGCCGCACCTGAAGGGGCGGGGGCGTCGTATCGTGGAGCGCCCCATGTTCTCTTACCCGTCAACCCGGTCAGGGTGACCGGGCCATTGTGTCGCCGACAGCGGAATACTACACTATCTCCGGTACGAGCAAAGGAGATGCTTCGTGGGTGAAGGTTACGAAGGCAAGACGATCCTGATCGTAGACGACGACGAGGACATCCTCAACGCGATTTCCACCGCCTTGGCCGACACGGGGGCTACGCTCGAAACCGCGAGTGACGGCAACACGGCGGTACAGCTCGGCGAGGAGAAAAAGCCCGACCTGGTCATTCTCGACATCATGCTGCCGCAAAAGAGCGGTTTTCTGGTGCTGGAAAAGCTGCGTCAGGGGAAGCGGCGTGGGGAAAAGCCGCGCGTGATCATGATTACCGGCAACCAGGGGCGGCGTCATCGGCAGTACGCGGAGGCCTTGGGCGTGGATGAGTACCTCAACAAGCCGTTTCGGATGGAACGGTTGCTCGAAGCCACGGAAAAGCTGCTCGCGGACTGATCGCGGCCGCGGCGACCGGGCTGCGTCCGGGCCGCGCGGGGGCGTGTACAATATGCTCGATGCGGGCGGCGATGGACCGCTCGGACGGCTCTGCTGTGCGGCAGATCCTCGCCGTACGCGACACAATCGACCGGAGAACAGAACATGCGGAACTTGTTGACGACGCTTGTTTGCCTGCAACTGGTGGCGGCGCTGGCCTGGGCGCAGCAGGCGGCGGAGAAGCCGAAGCACCCGTCCGGCAACGTGGTGCAGTTCGGGAAGAAGGCGGAGGGGAAGGCCCATGCCGAGGAGAAGATCGCGCCGCCGACCGGTCCGATGCGGATCGAGCCGTTCCTGCTTTCCGAAACGCGCATCCGCTACCTGAAGAAAAAGGGTAAGAACGCGCCGGAATCGACGCTGCGGCTCCAGGTCACGCTCACCGGCGAGCGGTTGCCGAAGATCGTGGGCATGGGGCATCTGATCGTCGACAACATGGTGGACGACACCGGCGCGGTGCTTGCGACTCCCGCCGACGTGAGCAACCGCGACCGCAACGTGATATCTCCGGTGCGCATGTCGAAACGGATTCTGAAGTCCGGGGTCATGCATCGGGTTGCGGAGGTCAAGGCTCCGAGTCGGTCGGCGACGAAGATCAGCCGGGCCACGGGATGGGTTCACGTGGTGTACGCGGACAAGCGTGAGGAGATCTTGATCGACAATCCCTTGCAGTACCTGGGCGGTCTGATCGACAACCCGCGGCTCAACGAGCTGGGGATCAAGATCCGCGTGCTCAAGCCGGGCAAAGAGGTGGGCAAGACCAAGCCGGGTTCGGGGATCGCCCTGGAGTTCGTGGACAAGAGCCGGCGGCGGATCGAGAACATCCAGTTTTTCGACGCGTGGATGAAGCCGCTGTATCCGCGCCCGCGGGCCATCAATCCGCCCGAGGGGAAGACGTACTACTACTACCAGATGCAGATCGGCAGGATGGACTCGGACACGCAGATGCTGGTGACGGTCTATCCCGAGGTGGAGGAGGAGGACATCCACTTCGAGTTCAAGGATATCGCGCTTCCCTGAGCGACCGCATGGTCCCCGGCGTGGCCGCGTCGCGGCGTCGTAAGCCGGCGTGCGTGGCCGCCGGGCGCGCGGTTCGGGCCGGGTTGGCATCCTTTCGGAGTGCTTCGTGACCAGCGCCGGGCCTGAGGGTTGCTCCGTGCTTCCCGCCGAGGGGCACTCGCTGCGCCGCAACATTTTCTATGCCGTCACGGGCAATGGGATTCTCAACCTTTGTCGTCTGATCGTGATCGTGCTGCTGGCCAAGTTTGCCGGCGCCGAGATTCAGGGCACCTACACCTACGCGAGTATCGCATTGGCGGCGCCGGTGGTGCTGTTCTGCGGGCTCGAGCTGCGGGCAGCGTTCGTGGCCGACGCGGGCGGGGAGTTCACCTTCGGGGCGTACCGGGCGCTGCGCTCGATCGGGATGGGGGTGGCGACCGTCGTGCTCGCCGGGGTC
>JALSRY010000475.1 GCA_026984555.1 Phycisphaerae bacterium | reverse complement strand
TGTGCCGGCGGGGATGTCCCTGTGGGCGAGTACCGGAGCAATACAGGTGTTTGCCTGAGGCGGTGGGGACCGATAAGCCGGGATGTCGGCGGCGGAGGGTCGCCGACGCGTCGCAGCGTGTCGCCGGACTGCTCAGAGGCGGCCGGAAGCGTTCGCGTCTTGGAGGGTCAAGTCCCGCAGTGGGAGCGTCGCAGCGCGGTTGTTCGAGGATGTGCTTGAGATTTGGGCAGGAAAAAGCACTTTACAAACCCTAACACATCCCGTACACTACTCCGTAGATTCGCCGTTGCGGATGCCGCCCACGAACGGACCCGTCGAGCAGGCCATGGAATCGGTCGCCAGGGAAGGCGAGCCGGCGGGCCAGTCCAGGGACGCGGTCTGTGCGGACGTTGCGTGCGGGAACAACGTCGGAGAGCACGAGGCCGCCAGGGAGGATGCACACCATGTCGCAACGAACCAGGTCTTGTCCGTCCCGTTCCACGTCGGAGGCATCGTTGGCGCGGATCAATCTCCTTTTGCCTTTTTTTGCCCCCGCCGAGCTTTCGGCCTTGGCCGACTACCTCGAGCAGCGCGTTTCATCGCGTCTTGGGCGCCCTGTACGAAAGCGCGCACCTCGTCGGGGGTTGCGTCGGCATACTCGGCCTCCCACTCGCGGAGACGCCTGAGGGCCTGGATGCGGATCTCGGGGTTTTCGACGAGCAGGAGCAGGCCGGCGGCGCAGAAGCGTGTGACCCAGTGTCCGCAGGCGCGGGCCTCGCGATAGAGGATTTTCATGTTCTCGTCGACCTGGAAGTTGATCTGGGGTTTGCGTTTGGTCACGGCGGTCACCTTTCCAGAATAGCGTGGTTTTCTAGGAACTGTCTATGATGGCCTTGACTTCCCGGGGCCGCAAGGCTATAGATATTCTAGACAATCTGGAATCACGCGGGCGGGCCGACCAGCCCCCCGCCGATCGAACCTGGCCGCATCCGCTCCGCCGGGGAGCCCGTGATGCCCACGAGCCGCTCAACGCGACCCGCGCTACCGCCCCTACGCGGGACGACCTCCTGCCGGCGTCGGGCAGCACGCTGTGCGGATGGGGATGCGGCCGCGACCTTTCCTCTCCAAGTCCCGCAATCGTGGCCGCGGGACTGCCTGCCGACCATGCCGCGTGGCGGGATCCCTCGCCCGAAGCCTTACCCGCCACGCGGTCCTTCCTCACCTCCCGCGAGGACACCCGCGTACCGGGATGCCCCGGAACCATACACACGCCATGACCACGCTCGGCCCGCCTCCGTTTGTCGCCACGCCTCTTGCCCCGACTCCACCGCTTTCCGAACCTCAACCCGCCGACTTTCCGCCGCCGCCGCCGATCGCTATCGTGCGCGTGCGTGATCGCATGAAACCACTTGCGACACAACCTGAGCCGGCCCACCGGCGACCGGCGTCCGGAGCGCCCGACCGGCGACACCTCGCTTGGGCGGGCCGCCTCGGGACGGCCGCGTTGGTCCTGTTGCTGCTCGGGCTGGCGGTGCCGCACACCCCGCCGGGGATCTGCTCGCACGACGGTGGCGACCTCCAGGTTTGTGCGGCCACGCTGGGCATCGCGCACCCCCCGGGTTACTGCATCTACGTCTCGCTGGGACACCTGCTCACCCGAACCGCCGCCGTCCTCGGGGTCGACGCAGCCCGGGCCGTGTCGCTGGGGTGCCTGGCAGCGGGTGTACTCGCCGTCACGCTGGCGGTGCTCGTGCAAATCCGACTCGGCGCCGGGTTTTTCATCGCGGCGGCGAGCGCCCTGCTGCTCGCGAGCCACCTGTACCTGTGGCAAAACCTCGTGACCCCCGAGGTATACGCCCCCTCGCTGGCCCTGCTCGGCGGCGCGACGTGGCTCGTTTGCGGCTTCACAACGGACGGGCGGACGTGGCGTCTGTTTCTCGCGGCCGTGTTGCTTGGTGCGGCGGCGGTGAGCCGGCCCCCGCTGACGCTGGTCGCCGGGGGCCTCATGCTGAGCCTGACGCTCATCCTGCGGACCCGGCGCACCGGAAGACGACGAACCGCGATGCTCGTGACGCTCGCGGCCGCGGGGCTGCTGATGCCGGCTGCGTATTCCACCGCCTACCTCTGGCTGCGAGACACGCCGGGCACGACGTGCAATTACGTCGAGCGGTATCACGCGGTGACGGGGCTCTTGCCGGCGACCGACGCCGGCGCCGGCGCCAAGGCCCGCCGCATCGTGTGGCTCGTCACCGGGCGGCAGTATCGGGCGCTGGTCTCGATCGGTGGCGCCGACCTGCCGGAACGTGCGGCCTGGATCGTGAACCGGCTCGCCCCCCGACACCCCCCGCTGTTGGCCG
>JALSRY010000474.1 GCA_026984555.1 Phycisphaerae bacterium | reverse complement strand
GCCGTGGCGCTACAGCGACGCGTACCGCCAGGTGCTGCGCATCCACACGAAGCACGTGGCGACGGAGTAAGGACGATGGCCAGCGAATCTCGACTCAACGGCCTTTCGCGCTGGGTGGGCGTGATTGTGACCGCCGCGATCGCGGTCTGCGCGTTCACGGTGCAGTGGGGCGTGGTCACGACCAAGCTCGACCATGTCGAGAAGCGGCTCGACGAGCTGATCATCGAGGCCCGGGCGCTGCGGGCCGAGTACCAGTCGATCGAGCGCCGCGTCGCGTACCTGGAGGGCATCCACGACAGCGCGCAGCCGCGCGCCGGGAGTCGTCAGCCATGAGCACGATCATTCAGATCGCCGACGCAATCGTCGCAGGTCTGAACGCCGGCTCGTTTGCGCCGCCGTTCACTGCGCAGCGGCGATATCGCCCGACATTTGACCTGGCCGAGCTGGACACGCTGCGCGTCAGTGTCGTGCCCAAGAGCGTCGAGATCACGAACGCGACCCGCAGCGCCAGCTACTTCGACTGCACGGTGGACATCGGCATCCAGCAGAAGGTCGATGCCGACGACGCCGGGGCGATCGACGCGCTGATGGACCTGGTGCAGCAGATCGCCGACCACCTGCGGATGCAGCGATTGAGCAGCCTGCCCGAGGCCGTCTGGCTGCGGATCGCCAACGAGCCGGTGTTCGCGCCAGAGATGCTCGACCAGGAGCGGGTGTTCACGGCGGTACTCACGGTGACGTACCGCGTGCGGAGGTGAGATATGGCCGCGAATCCTGTGATTCGGATGGTAACGCCGGACAAGGCGGTGTGGACGCCACTGGCCGATGAGTCGCTGGTGGTCCATGCCAAGGTGCGTATTTGGACCGTTGCAACCACAACGGAGTATCTCTCGCTGCGCGTCGCGGGCAGTAGCGAGGCGGCACAACTGCCCAAGAACACCGAATTCATGCTCGACGGCGTGGACCTGTCGCAGATCGAGGTGCAGGCCAATACCAATTACCGCGTAACCGTCATCGGCTACACACGCTGAGGAGGACCAGGGATGGCAATTAAACTCGGCATGGACGCCAAGCTGTACTACAAGCCCGGCGGGCAGTCCGGCGGCGGGGCCTGGACCACGCTGACCAACGTCCGCGACGTGACGCTCAACCTCGAGACCGGCGAGGCCGACGTGACCACGCGCGCCAACGCCGGCTGGCGGGCGACGGTCGGCACGCTCAAAGAGGCATCGGTCGAGTTCGAGATGGTCTGGGACACGGCCGACGCCGGCTTCACGGCGATCAAGAACGCGTTCTTCAACAACGAGATGATCGGCCTGCGCGTGCTCGACGGCGACGGAGGCCAGGGGCTTCAGGCGGACTTCTCGATCACCAACTTCAGCCGCAGCGAGCCGCTCGAAGAGGCGATCACGGTCAGCGTCACCGCGAAGGTGACCTACTCCGACACGCCGCCGAGCTGGACGGGAGGGTAAACGATGCCGACAAGCAGACTCACGATGACGGGCGACATCGGCGGAATCTCGGTCAACTCGACGCTGACGCGTACCGCCGACGGCCAGATCGGCCACGACGTGACGCTCAACCCGGCCAAGACCGGGACGCTCTCGACGCGCACCAGCGACACCGAGGGCACGCTGACACTCGAATCCGGCCACGGCCTGGTCGACGGCGACACGATCGACGTCTACTGGGACGGCGGCCGGCGCTACGATGTCGTGGTTGGCACCGTCGCCGGCGACGACGTGCCGATCAGCGGCGGCAGTGGCGACGCGCTTCCGGCGCAGGGAACGGCCGTTACCGCCAGCAAGCAGCAGACGATCGACACCGACTTCGACGGCGACCTGCTCGATGCGATCGGCGCCCTGGCGACCGCCCGGGCGCACCTGGGCTTCTACGACACGGGCGCGCTGCTGGTCCTCTCGCTGGACCTCGGCGCCGCCGAGCTGTGGCACTGGCTGAGCGGCGGCACCGCGGCGAACCCGCTGGCCGGCAAGAGCATCGATTACGTCGTCGCCACACAGGCCGAGTCGACGAGCGAGGCAAACCTCAAGCTCGGCATCCTCTACGACAGCACGGTGTAGCCATGCGGACGTTCACCGACAACGCCGGCCGGACGTGGACCATTGCGATCAACGTGGACGCGATCAAGCGTGTTCGCGGCATGCTCGACGTCAACCTGCTCGAGGTTGTCGAGGGCACGCTGATCGAGCGGCTGATCCGCGACCCGGTGCTGCTGTGTGACGTGGTCTACGCCGTCTGCAAGCCCGAGGCGGACGAGAAAGGCGTCAGCGACGAGGAGTTCGGTCGGGCGATGGCGGGCGACGCGATCGAGCACGCG
>JALSRY010000473.1 GCA_026984555.1 Phycisphaerae bacterium | reverse complement strand
ATGATGCGGACGCGCAGGCGATAATCCGGGTGTGCACCGCAATACATGTCCTGGATAAACAGGTCCTGGTAGCGCAGATGCCGAAACAGCTTGTCCTGGAGCGCATTGGCTTTGGCCGCGTCGATTCCGATGTTCACCTTGCCCCAGTGCACGCGGTCGGCCGTGATGTCGTCCTCGACGATGTACTTGTCGTGCGGTGAACGGCCGGTGCGCATGCCGGTCAGGGCGACCAGCGCCCCCGTGTCGGCCAGCGTGCCCTCCCGTCGTCGGATGGCTTCGACCACCAGCGTCGGCGGGCGGAGGTTCCAGTACGCGGTGCCGTAGTGTTCAAGACCGATCGTGTCCAGACCGTATTCGCTGGCGCTGACACTGTTGCGACTCATATCGTTCCCTGCCTCTGCCTCTGGTGGAGATTGGTTGTACGTGTTCCGGAGATTCGGTTTTCCGCAAAACGGGGTTTCGCCATAAGGCCCAGTGGCTCCATTATCGGCATTTTCCGCCGGGCGCCAACGATCCGACGATCCACCGATCCCGCCGCCGCGAGGCCGCGGGGGGCTTTTGACAACCTGCACGGCTTCCAGCATACTGAACCGTCAAAATCAGGCCGGCAGCAGCCCCGCGGAAAGAGCGGTCCCCCTGGGGAGCGGCCTGCGAGTACGGCGAAACCAACACAGGAGATTGCGCATGGCCGGTCGACCGGTTGCGGCCCGCGGCGGAAACGGAATGTTGTACGGTCTGATCGCCTTCGTGGTCATCGCGGTGGCGTCGCTCGGCGCCTTCGTCTGGCAGCTCACCGCCAACAAAGACCTGCAAAGCGCCAACGAGCGTGCCAAGAAGACGATCGCCAAGTACGGCTCGCCGCCCGCGTACTACGAGCAGGAAGCCAGCGCCCAGAACACCAAGGTCTTCGCGGTGATGAACAAGCACCTCGAAGACATGGCCCTGCTCATCACGGGCAAACGCGACGCCGTCTGGCCCGCGATTTCCGAGGCCGTCAACAAGCTGCTCGGCGATATCGCCCGCGAGAGCCCCGGAACCATCGAGGCCGGCGACACGCTCATCACCGCGCTCAAGAACCTGCACAAGGCGTACAAGGCGCTCGGCGCCGAAAACAAGCAGCTCGCCACCGACCTGGCCGAAGCCCGGCTCGAAGCCCAGACGGCCAAGGAGGGGCTCAAGACCGTGCGCGACGAGTTCGAGCAGCAGGTCGCCGAGCTCAAAGACGACATGGCCCGGCTCGAAAAAGAAAAAGCCGACCAGTTGGCCGCCAAGGACGAACAGCTCGCCAAACAACAGGCCGATGCCGACGCGCTCGCCGAGGAACTGAGCAACCTCAAGAAAACGCTCCAGACCAAGGAACGCGATTACGACATCGAGCTGACGCGGCTGACCAACCAGATCAGCGACCTGCGCTCCAAGATCCAGGAACTCAAGCCCGGCGGGTTCGATCCCTACGCCATCCTCACCAAGGCCGACGGCCGCATCCTGCGGGCCATCCCCGGCAGCGACGTGGTCTATATCAGCCTCGGCTCCAAGGACGGTATCCGGCCCGGGATGACCTTCGAGGTCTTCTCCCCCACCGGCGAAACCCGGCGCGACGACTTCCGCGGCAAAGCCTCCATCGAGGTCACCACCACGTCGGCCACCACCGCCGAATGCCGCGTCCAACGCACCACCCGCGGCCGCCCGATCGTCGAGGGCGACATCATCGTCAACATCGCCTACGAACGCGGCCGCAAACCCAGATTCGTCATCCGCGGCGATTTCGACCTGGACTACGACGGCAAGACCGACTTCGACGGCGTCGAAAAGGTCAGCGCCATCGTCCGCGCCTGGGGTGGCCAGGTGGCCGACAAGGTCGATGAATCCACCGACTTCGTCGTCATCGGAACCGGCCCCCGCGTGCCGGCCGTGCCCGGCGGACGCCCCGAAACGCCCGTCATCCGCAGCCTTACCGACCACCGCCTCGACCGCCTCAAGGAATTCCAGGCGGATATCGACCAGGCACGCACGCTCTACATCCCGATCATCACGCAGAGCCAGTTTCTGTTCCTGACGGGATATTCCGGCTCCGGTCCGATCCTGGCCGAGTAAACGCCGCGTCAGACCGGCCACGCCTCGTCAAGCCGGCAACCACTCCGGACGCGGAGGCACTTCGCGCCTTGGCGACATCGAACGCGCCACCGCAACCTGTGTGCCGATCGGTACTCCGCCGTAACCGCGCGACTCACCGCGGGGCGTGGATCGACTTCCCGAAGACCGCTTCCGCAGCCTCCATGATCGTCTCGCTCGTCGCCGGGTGGGGATGGATGGTCATCGCGAGATCATCGACCTCCGCG
>JALSRY010000472.1 GCA_026984555.1 Phycisphaerae bacterium | reverse complement strand
CCAGAACCGCTCCCGATAACGTTTTGTGCCTGAAAATGGGGTAAACCGTAATCGGTTTCGTGGCGGCTTTCCGTCAACCCAGCCCCGCGAAACGCACCAGCTCCAGCTCCCGACCCAGCACCATCAACACTTCTCCCGGCTTGATGATCGTGTCCGCCCGCGGCAGGAAACGAAACTCATCCTCGTCCGCCGGCTTGATCGCCAGCACCAGCAGATCGTATGTCTTCCGCAAGTTGGATTCGGCCAGCGATTTGCGGTGCAGCGACTCCGGCGCTTCGATTTCCATGATCCGGTAGTCGCCCGCCAGCGGAAACATGTCGATCAACGCCGGGTTCGCCACACGCCGCGCGATCCGCTCGGCCGTGTCGCGTTCGGGGAAGATGATCTCGGTCGCACCGACGGCCCGCAGGATCTGGGCGTGGTCGTCGTTGCGCGCCGTGGACAGGATTCGCCGCACGCCGATCTGCTTGAGGTGCAGCGCGCACAGGATGCTCGGCTCGATGTTGGACTCGCCGAGCGAAATGACGGCTTCGTCCACCGTATCGGTCAGCACGCTCTCGAGCATCTCATAACGCCGCGCGTCGCCGATCATCGCCCGCTGCACCTCGTCGCGGATTTCCTCGATCCGGGCTTCGTTCTGGTCGATCGCCAACACGCGGCAGCCCATTTTCACGAGCTGCCGGGCCATGTGGCTGCCGAACTGGCTCAGCCCGATCACGCAAACCTGCTTCATGCCGCAACCTCCGTCGGCACCGCGCGACACGCCGGACATGCACCCGCCCGCTCGCGCGTCAACCGATCATTACCCGTTCCTCGGGATAGCGGAACACGGGGGCCGACTGCTCCTGGAGCACGGCCAGCGCGATTGTAAGCGGCCCCAGCCGGCCCGCGAACATCGAAAGGATGATCCAGATCTTGCCCACGACCGACAGGCTGGGGGTGATCCCCGTGGAAAGCCCCACCGTCCCGAAGGCCGACACCTGCTCGAAAATCACCTGTTCGAGCCGCAGGTCATGATGCCCCACGTGCTCGCTCATCGTCAGCACCCCCACGCCGACCAGGTTCCACAACGCCGCCAGCGCGAACACCAACGCCGCCCGCCGCACGACGTCCTGCGGGATCCGCCGCTGGCCCAGCGTCACGTCGCGCTGCCCCGTCAGGCGCGCCCGCACCCGCGCCAACCAGACGCAAATCGACGTCGTCTTGATCCCGCCGGCGCACGATCCCGGCGACCCCCCGATGAACATCAGCGGAATCAGCACGAGCAGCGAAGCCACCGGCAACGCCCCGATGTCCACCGTGTTGAAACCCGCCGTCCGCGCCGTCACCGACTGGAATAGCGCGTTGAGCACCCGGCTCGACAGCGTCGTTTCGCCCTCGGTCAGCCCCGTCACCAGCAGCAGCACCGCCCCCCCCACGACCAACGCGAAACTCGCCGCCAACACAACCCGCGCGTGCAGCGTCCACATCACTGGGCCGCCCCGTTGCCGCCGCAGACGTCGCCACAGCCGCTGGCGAATCTCGAACAATACCGCGAACCCCAGCCCCCCCAGCACGATCAACGCCATCAGCGTCCACATGATCAGGTTCGAATCACGCAAACCCATCGCGCTGTCGCTGTATACCGAGAAACCCGCGTTGCAATACGCCGATATCGACAGGAAAACCGCACAAAACGCATCGCCCCGCGGCGGACCGTCCACGTGCATCCCCGCGTAGAGCAACACCGCGCCCGCCGCCTCGATCAACACCGTGAACAGGACGATCTGCCCCAGCGCCGCCCGCAGGCTCCCGCGCATCTCCCCCTGGAAAAACACATCCTGCATCGCCGCGTGCGACTGGAACGACACCCGCCGCCGAAAAAGCTGGAACGCCAAGGCCCCAAACGTCATCAGCCCCAGCCCCCCGAGCTGGATCAACACCAGGATCACCACCTGCCCCGCGCGCGAAAACTCCGTCGCCGTGTCGTGCGTGATCAGCCCCGTCACGCACACCGCGGATGTCGCCGTGAACAGCGCATCGAGCACGCCGATCGTCTCGCCCGCGTGGCTCGTCGGCAGGCGCAGCGCAACCGTGCCCACGACGATCAACCCCGCGAACGTCGTAACCAGCAACCCTTCCGGCCGGTAGAGCAAACGTTTGAGCAGCCGCGCGGCCAACCCGTATCCTCCCGTTCGCGTTCCCGCTCGCCGTCGATCTTTTCAGCGATCCTCACTACGCCCGTCCCGCCGGCCGCGACGACCGCTCCCGCCGCCGGCGGGGAACCCGCCTGATATGATGCCCGATTCGCCGCCGCGCGTATACCGCCACCGTCGGCGAAACCCACCGTGGGCTCTCCCC
>JALSRY010000471.1 GCA_026984555.1 Phycisphaerae bacterium | reverse complement strand
ACTGCACCACCGACCGCCGACCGCCGCGGGATCCCTCCACCACCACGCGCAGCACCGTGATGTCGCGCACGTCGGGATACGCGAGCCGCTGCTCGAACAACGCCCGCATCACCAGCTTCGGCTCGACCACGCCTCCGCCGATCTCGACACGCTCCTCGAAACAACCCAGCCCGAACAACGCCCGCACCACCGCGAAATGACCCGGGTAACGAACCGTCTTGTACTCATACGTGCGCACCCGGCCCCGGAATGTCGCCGGACACGTGCTCGTCCCCCCCGTCGTCACCGCGGCCTCGCAGCGCCCGACCGGCGCGGGAAACTCGATCTGCTCCAACTCGGACAACGCCGGAACATGCGCGATCGCACCCTCGCGCAGAAACTCCGCCTGACCGCTGTACTCGTTGATCAGCCCGTCGAAATTGAACAACAGCTTGTACCCGAGCGGACCAACCCGACGCTCCGGCAACCCGCCGCAGCGGATGTGAACATCGATCGGCGGTTCGAGCTGGCCGATGCCACACGCCGCCAGGATGTTGCCCAAACCCGGCGCCAGCCCGCAATCCGGCAATATGCTTACCCCCGCTCGCCGAGCCGACTCGTCACGGGCGAGCTGGGCGCGCACCACGTCCGTGTTGCCGCCCAGGTCACAAAACGAGGCGCCGGCGGCAATCGCCGCCTCCGTCAGCAATACATTGAAACGATACGGAACCGCCGAAATGACCACATCCGCCCCGCCCATCGCCGCCGCGACCTCGACCGGCCGGCGGGCATCGCACAAACGCGACAACAGGCGGCACGACGCGTCCGGGCAGAGGTGGTGCAACCGGTCGATGCCCCGCTGGAGCACCTCCGGATCGTGATCGGTCAGCGTGAGCCGCGCGGCGTCCGCGTGGCGGATCAAATCGTACGCCAACGCGATGCCCTGACGACCGGCGCCGAAAACGACGTAGCTGGCTCCCATGACGCACTCCCGGCCCATCGCCCGCGGATTTCAGACGCTCCGACCCGACCACGCCCCCCCGCGGCCTATTTCCACTCGATGTCCATGTACTTGTACAAGTGCCGGATCGTTTCTTGCTGCGCCGCGCCCTCGTCCTCCACGATGTCGCCGATCGAGATGATGCCGACCAGCCGCTCGTTTTCCACCACCGGCAGGTGGCGAATGCGCTTTTCACGCATGATGTGGCGGCACTCGGCCCGGCCCGCGTCGGGCGAAATACACTCCACCGGCGCCGTCATCACGTCTTCCACCTTGGTGGCGGCCGGGTCGCGCTGCTGGGCCACGATCCGGTTGAGAATGTCTCGCTCCGTGAAAATACCGATGACCTTGTGCCCGCGGACAACCACGAGCGCACCGACCCGACGCTCGTTCATCAATTTCGCCGCATCCAGTACCGTGTGATCGGCCTCGACGCTGTGAACCGCATCGCCTTTTTTCGCCAGGATGTTTCGAACAGTCGCCATGGGTGTTTCCTCGTCTCTTCCAGTGACCGCGAACGAATTGAAAAACCGCGCGGACCCCGCTACCCGCGCGCCGCACCCTCCCGCAGCGCAGCACGACGCGCCGGGGGTTCACGAGCCGGCGTCGGCGGAACGCTCCGGCCGCCGTGCCGCCCGCGCCGCCTCGTGTTCGAGAATCAGCGGCGCGAGGTAGGTCCGCGCAAACGTCTGCGAGGCCCAACCCGTATGCGTGCCGTCGGCCCCGAACGCCCGCATACGCTCCGACCAGCCGATCTGCCGCAGGCGGTGTTCGTAGAGCTTGCGGCCACCGACGTCGAGCCCCGCCGGCTCGCGAAAACCCACCGCGCCGGCCGCGGGACCATACGCCCGGTCGATCGGCCCGAGCAGCGACGTGCCCACTTTAAGCAAGGTGACGTCGCGTGGCGAGTAGAAATTGCAGATGCCCCAGCGCGTGCGGCGCAACGCCACGGTCAAATCGTGGTCGGGCGAGATCGCCGCCGCCAGCAGAATCGCCCCGTCCACCACGCGCCCCGGCGGCAAAGCCTCGAGCGTGAGCACGACCATCCCACCCCCGCCCGAATGGCCGATCAAATGTACCGGACGGTCAGGATGCGCGGACTCGTACTCGACAATCCGCCCCGCGAGCATGCGCGCCTGCTGCAGGTTGCGGTCGAAATCGGTCAGGTTCGCAACGAAGTTCCCCGGAACACCCGTCGTCCAGTCCTGAATCTCGATCGCCGACCGTACACCACCTTTGTCCAAACCGACGGCGATGTTGCGATTCCAGAGGCTGCGCCCCTCGATCCCCGGCAGAATCAGCACCAATCCGTGACGATACCGGGCCGCCGTCGTCAGGCTGGATGGCGCATGACAACCCGCCG
>JALSRY010000470.1 GCA_026984555.1 Phycisphaerae bacterium | reverse complement strand
CACCGCCAAGCCCTCGTCGAAGAACGTGGGCGTTCGTCGAAACGTCTTGTCGATTACCTGATCGACGATGACCAGCTCGCGCGGGCGGATTTCGTCGCGGAGCGAACCGACGGCCCCGCTCGCCAGGATGTGCGTGACCCCCAGCGTCTTGAGGGCGTAGATGTTCGCCCGGTAGGGCACTTGCGAGGGGTGGAACACGTGCCCGACGCCGTGCCGCGCCAGCAACGCCACATCCAAGCCGTGCCAGCGCACGAGCCGTACCGGGCTGCTCGGCGGCCCGAAAGGCGTGTCGATGTGTCGTTCCTCGAAGTCGCTCTCTCCGAAAAGCGCTTCGCCCAGTCCGGTTCCGCCGATCAACCCGATCATGTTCGCGCTCCTGACAGGATTCCAAACGCTCGCGGATTATAGCCAGCCACGCCGCGGCGCGCAGCGCCGGGCCAGGCAACCCACAACAACGGGAGCAACGGCGGGGCGCGGGCGACCCGCTTGCGGAACCCGGCAGGCGCCTTCACGACCTGCACCGCGGCGGGAACCCGCTCGGCCAGCACTCGGTGCGTACACCCTCCCCACGCATTCTCCCGCAATTTGCCGCCAAAACCGCGTGGGGCCGCCACCTGCGCGCGTTATACTGCGCTCTTTGCGTATCAACCCGGGATGATCGCCGCGTCCCGGCAGGAAGGGAACCTGCGCCCGCGCGGCGAAGTGCACTGGACAAGGGTGGAACGAGGCCGATGAATCTCCACAAGCAACCACACACATGGCGCCCCGGGGCTCGCACGACTTGCGCCTGGGCGCTTCCGCTTCTTCTGGTCGTGGCCAGCGGACAGGTGCCCGCGACGCGCCCCGCGAAACCGCTCACCACGCCGGCCGTTCGCCGGAACCAACCGAAAACACCCGCCGCCACACCCGCGCACCAGCGCGCCATCAGGAAGAAGAAATCCGGCGGATGCGGCAGCAAGAGCGTGACCCCCAATCCGAAGCCCGCCGAGAGCGGCCCGCATCCGCACTGGGTGTGCGCTCAGTCCACGATCACCGCTGATCCCGTGTGGAAGGGGCAGCGCGTCAAGTTCACGTTCAAGATCACGAACGATGGCGAGGCCGACCTGAAGATCAAAGCCAAGGGCGGGTGAGGGGTCAAAACGATCGGTCGGTCCGACCGAACCATCGCCCCCGGCAAAACCGAGGAAATGCAGTTCAGCATCGACAGCCGCAAGTACAGCGGCCGCTTCGTCAAGCGGATCAACGTCACCACCAACGACCCGCAAAACCCGCGGACGCAATTGATGTGTGTCGGGGTCGTGAAGGTGCCGCTCAAGCTCATGCCCCGCACGGTCAGCTTTCCGCGGATCAACCGCGACTCCCCCGCCGTCTCCAAGACCATCCAAATCACCCGCGGCGACGGCGGTCCGATCAAGCCGGAAATCGTCCCCCCGGCGGACAAGCACGTGCAGGCCACGCTCCGCGAAGTGGAACCCGGCGAGGAATACGAACTGGAAGTCAAGCTCGTCCCGCCGTGGCCCGCGCGTTCGCTGCGCTCGAGCCTGACCATCAAGACCGGGGTCAAGGAGGCCCCCATCGACACTGTTCGCATCTACGCCTCTGTCGCCCCCCGGCTCGCCGCCATTCCCAGCCGCTTCATGATCCCCGCCAAACTCAAGAAAGACCGGGACTTACGGGTACGGCTGAAGTGGTCCGGCGGCAAGCCCGGCAAGATTCTCAGCGCCAAGCCGAGTGATCCGAAGCTGTCCGCCCAGCTCGTCGAAGAGCACGGCCAGCCCGTCGTCGTGCTCCACGTTCCCAAGGACTATGCCGCGTCGCCGCGCGGCCGCGGCTTTGTGACCATCAAGACCGACGACAAGACCATTCCCGTGTTGCGCGTTCCGTTTTACGCGCTGCGCAGTCGGCGTTTCACTCGTCCGAACGCCATGCCCGGCCACCGGATCATTCGCCCCGGCGCCACCTCTCAGCCCGTCGGGGCCGTGCGCCCTCGTCCGGCGACAGTGGGCAAGGCCGGTCTCCGGCGAACGACCGTCAAATCCGCGAAAACGCCCCACCCTGCGGAAAAGGATGGTTCCAAGACACCGCCGACGGGGCAGGCCGGCGCCGGGGCATCCGGCGGCGGGAAAACACCCAAGTAATCGGATCGCCCCTGCCCGTGCCCGGCCCCTCTCGCAATGCGATGGCCGCGGCGCGGGCAGCCGGGCACCCGGTCCTCGACGGGGGGATCCAGGGCAATCGCAAAGTCGATATCCCGCGATCTCGGCCGTTGTTTCCGGCTCGCCAGCGGTGGTCTGTTCTTGGGGGAGGCCGAAACCACTGAGTTTGCGTTTGCCTTGGGGGGAGCA
>JALSRY010000469.1 GCA_026984555.1 Phycisphaerae bacterium | reverse complement strand
GACACCCTTGGTACGTGGCGTGAGCAAGTCTTCGAGCTGTCCCGTGTCGATGTTGTATGTCTCCGGGTCGATGTCGCAAAACACGGGGCGGGCGCCGACGCGGGCCACGCAACCCGCCGTCGCGAAAAACGTGAATGTCGGCACGATGACCTCGTGGTTGCGCCCGATGCCCAGGGTCATCAGCGCCACCAGCAGGGCATCCGTCCCGGATGAAACACCCAGGGCGTGCTTCACGCCGCAATACGCCGCCAATTCCCGCTCGAATGCCGCCACCCGCGGCCCGAGCACGTAATAGCCCGAGTCGCAAATCTCCGTGATTATCGGCAAGAGTTCATCACGAATCTGCCGAAAGTTCTCCGCCAGGTTGAGCGGCGGGACGGGGGTGAGTTCGGTCGCTGTGTCGTCCACGGCTTCTCCCGGTATGAGGACGCTTGCGGGGGCGGTCGGGATCCTCGGGTCGTGTGGCGGCATCGCTTGAGAGGCATCCGCATCCCCGCGGCATTCGCGCGGCCGCTGGAAAAACGATACCCGACGAACACCCCTGCGAAGGATGGGCACCCTCGGCAAACGCGGTACACAGCGGGCGACGAGACTCGAACTCGCAACATTCAGCTTGGAAGGCTGACGCTCTACCAATTGAGCTACGCCCGCGACTTCGCCGGGTATTCTAGCGACCAAACGCGCCGAGTCGCAACCGCCGGTCACGATATGCCCCGAGCCGGGGCCAGAGCCGCGGGTCTCGTCCAACCCCCCGGTGCGACAAAACGCTAACGCTCGAACTCTACGTACCCCCAGCGCCGGGGAAGGTGCATATTGATCGTTCCCTGTGGCGACCAGACCCAGTTGTCCTCCGGCGTGTCGGGGAGTTTCTCGTAACGCCCATCGACGATTCGCGTTCGCCACTCGACACGCGAAAAATTCACCCGCCAGGTGTCGCCGGGGCGTGGCGGACACGGGCGATGGGCGGCTTCTCCCAGGGCGGACCACGGCAGGGCGAACTCGACCGACCAGCCACGGTCGATGTCGGTGGGGTCGTTGAGCGACCCGTCGATATGGACCGCGTGTTTCATGCCCTTGAGATCCCACCCGTGCAGCGCTGGGCCGCCGTCGATGTACGTGTTCACGAGGAAGAGATCGAAGATGGTGTTGAGCGCGTTGACTTCGATTTCATAATACTGGCGCGTATCCCCGTCCGGGTCGATGAAGATCTCGAAGTCGTTGTCGTGGAACACGATCTGGTCGCGTTGCGTCAGGGTGGCCCAGACGTGCGGTTCGTCCATGCGGGCGGCGATGTAGAAATGCGTGTCGTCCCACAGCATTTTCACTCGCGTCGCAAACCGCGGCCTCGGGCGCGCGGCCCCTTCGATATCGACAAACGCCTCGGTCCACGTGGCCTGCCGCCACGCCGGCTCGGCAAGTCGGCCGTCGATGAGGATCGGCCCGGCGGCTCGGGTACAGCGGTAGCGTTTGGGAGAGGCCACGTTGTGGTCGGTGGAGCTTCCAGGGTGCGGGCGCAGCGAGTGACAGCCTGCAAGCAACAGTAGCACGAGCGTGGTACAGGTGGTTCGCACGGGGGTGGTTGACTCCTACCTGACGCCTGCCTGGCATGGGGGCCGATTGTGCCTGCAAGATAGCGGCGGGGAAGCGGCCGTGCCAACGCGAAGACCGCACGGGAAGGGAGGCGGGGGGCCGCATCCGGGTTCACCGATTGCTATCGCTCGGGGAGGAACGCGTCGGGAATGTGCGTCACGTCGGGAGGCGCGTCAGCGGGCATTACGACCGCGACAATATCGAAACGGCAGGGCGCGTCGGCCAGACGGCGGTGGTGAAGATACCAGCGGGCGGCCTTGATGAGGCGACGTTGCTTGGCGGCGGTGACACGCTGCTCGGGGTCTTGCAGCGTTCGGTCACGCTGGGTTTTGACTTCGACGAACACGATCGTGTCCCCATCGGCCATGATGAGGTCGATTTCGCCCACCGGCGTCGAAAAACGCCGCGCCAGTGTTTTGCAACCGGCGCGGCGAAGATGTTTTTCGGCGAGGCGTTCACCCCGCAGGCCGAGTTCGTGTCGGGCGTCGGACACGGGGTTCGGCGCGTGAAGGCTACGCGGTAGCCGGCTCGGCGGCCTGCTGGTCGGCGGTGTCGGTGGCGGCGGTTTCGGCGACCTGGGCTGCCTCGGCGAGTTTGCGCTGTTTTTCCGCGCGGGCCGCTTCGGCGGCCTTGCGCTGGGCGGCGGAGACCACGCGGGCCTTGAGCCGGCGGGCCTTGCCGACGCGGTGACGCAGGTAGTACAGCTTGCACCGGCGCACCTTGCCGCTGCGTTTGGTCTTGATCGAGACGATCTT
>JALSRY010000468.1 GCA_026984555.1 Phycisphaerae bacterium | reverse complement strand
CATTTCCAGCTCTGCCCGGTTGGGCGTCAGCAGCGTCGCCCCGCGGTATTTTTCCCACCCGCCGCCCCGCGCCGGGTCGACCAGCACCGGCTTCTTCGCCGCCCGCGCCGCCGCGATGATCCCCGCGCACACCGCCGGCGACAACACACCCTTGGCATAGTCTTCGAGACAGACCACGTCCGTGTCGGGCAGTGCGCCGCGCACCGCCGCGATCAGGCGGTGCGCATCGGTCTCCGCCGGCGGTTGCACGATTTCGTCATCCACACGCAGGATCTGTTGACGGTGGCGATGCTCGGCCAAACCCACGAGTCGTGTCTTGGTGATCGTCGGGCGATCCTCGGCCCGCAACAACCCGTCCGTGACGGCGCCCGCTTCGGCGAGAGCTGCGGCGACCTGGTCGCCGAAACGGTCGCGCCCGAGCAGGCCGAAACACGAGACGCACGCCCCGAGCGCAGCGATGTTGAGTGCGACCGATCCCGCGCCACCCACGCGATCCTGCCGCGTGCGCACTCGCAAAACCGGCACGGGCGCCTCGGGGCTGATCCGCTCGGCGTCACCGAAAACGTAGCGGTCGAGCATGAAATCGCCGACCAGCAGCACGCGCCGTCCGGAGAACCGTTCGACTGTCTCGAGCAATTCGCGTTGCATGGGAGAACTTTATCTCGGATCAACCATGCGGGCCAGCCGTTCCCGTCGACTCCGCCTGACCCGAACCACGCCCCCGGGCGGCTCCCCAGGTCGGCCGCGTCGGGGTAGATTGTCCCCATGACTGCCGACTCTCCCCGACTGACGCCAACGCTCATCGTCTGCGCGATCGCGATCGAGGCGGGCCTGCTGCTCGTTCTCGCCGCGGAGACCCCCGCCCAGCAGGTCGCGTACGTCCTCGTTGGATACCTGGTCGCGGGAGCGGCCTTCGGGGGGTTGCTCTGGCGACTGCGACGCGATACGCGCGCGACGTGCTCCCCGGCGGAGATGGCGATCGTGATCGGCGCTGCGGTCGTTTTCAGAGCCACGCTCTTCGGGGTGGCGCCCGCCACCAGTCACGACGTCTACCGTTATCTGTGGGAAGGCCTGGTCCAGCAGCGCGGCTTCGATCCCTACCGTCTCGCGCCCGATTCGCCACCACTTCGCGCCCTGGCCGCCGAGCACGAAGCGCTGTGGGAGCGGATCAACCATCGCGATATCCCCGCCATCTACCCGCCGACGATGCAGACGTTGTTTCGGATTCAGGCGGCGGCACTTGGCGGGACGCTGCTGGGGTGGAAATGTGTGCTCCTGTTGTTCGACGGATTGCTGGCGGGTGTGCTGGCGTTGAAATTGCGTCGCCTGCGGGCGCCGCCCGTCTGGCTGGCCGGGGTTCTGTGGTGTCCGCTGCTGCTGCTGGAATGCTACGAAGGCGGACACCTCGACCTGGTGGGCGTGGCGTTGCTGGCGGCGGCCGTGGTGGCGTATGAGTATGCCCCGGCACAGCCGCGAGGAGCCATACGCGGAACCAAGACACTGGCGGTGTGTCTGCTCAGCGGCATGCTGCTGGGGCTGAGCATCGACGTCAAGTACTTCTGGCCGGCGGTGGTCGCCGTGCTGCTCACCCTGCGCACGCGACCGCGGCGGTACGGCGCTGCGCTGGCGGCCGCGGCGCTGCTGGTGGCGGCGGCGGCGTGGGTTCCCTATCGCGCGGGGTTCGTCGCCGCCCGCGACACCGCCCGCATGTTCGCCGAGCACTGGACTTTCAACGACATCATCTTCGAAGCGCTGCGGATGGTGCCGATGGCGCGCTGGGGACCGATGGTCATCGTCATGGTCGCGCTGGCGGCGGCGGCGGGATTGCTCGGATTCCGACGCCGTGCTGCCGGCGTAGCGGTCGCTGCGGCGAGCGACGGGGCGGACGCCTGGACGGATGTCTGGCTGCTGTCGGGGACCACGCTGTTGCTGGCGCCCGTGGCGTACCCGTGGTATTTCCTGTGGATCGTACCCGGACTGGTTTGCCGCCCGCCGTTGTGGCTGGTTACGTGGGTGTTGGCCGTTCCGGCGTTGCACCTCGTAGACCTCCACTATGTGCGCACCGGCGTATGGGATCCGATGCCGTGGCTCTGGTGGGTCGTGGACGTGCTGCCGGCCCTGTTGCTCGCGGGTGCCTGGCGTCGCCGACTGTGTCGCCGATAAACGGATCGCTCAGGGTCGTGGTTGCGACGCGGGCCGGATCGGCGGATGCGCGGCCGGCGACGGAGCCAGAATCGTGATGCGCACGGGAATGGGCGCGAGTACCGGCGGGGCGGCCGCGGAGGTCGTCGGCTTGCGCGGCGCAGGCTGCTGGCCGCGAAACACCACGCCAAACAGAGACTCATACAG
>JALSRY010000467.1 GCA_026984555.1 Phycisphaerae bacterium | reverse complement strand
GAAGGGATTGGCGGCAACCACCAGTCGATCCCCCGGTCGGGGCAGGTCTCCCGCTGCGGGCGTCTGGAACGCCAACCCGGTCGCATCCACTTTCAACAGCGCGAGCTGCCGCTCCTCGTCACGCCGTACGACCCGCGCCGGAAAGCGCCGACCATCGGGCAACACCGCTCGTAACGCCGGCGTTTCCAACAGTAGCGAGAGCGCCGTCACGATGTGGCCGTCGGCCGAAACCACGACCCCGCTGCCGTAACCGTGCTCGCCTCCCAATGCCCCGCCGTAGAGCTTGACCACACATCCACGGGCGGCTTCGATCGCCGCGGCGAACGGTCCCCCGGCGGCTTCAGGCGCGCCCGAGGCACTCCCCGCAGAGGATGACGCATGGGCGGAGCCACTCGACGCCGCCGGCGTGACGGGCGGCGCGCGGCTGGTTGTCGGCGCGGCGCCGGTCCCCGTCGAGCCAACGCGCACGTCGAGCCGCCATGTCGTCCGACGGTCGCCGCGCGTTTCCCGCCGCAGCCACGCCGTCTCGGGAGTGTCCGCACACCCGGCTACCGGCCGCCACACGATCGGTCCGGCCGCGGAATCGTGTTCAAAAGTAACCTCGACGAGCCGGCCGGTATCGAAGTCGAACTTCCAGCGGATCTCCCGCGAGTCCACTCGGTGGCGCAGCACGCTGACAATCCGCCCGGCGACCTCGTCCCCGGCGAGAACCTCCCAACTCGGGTCCAGTTTCGGCGGCAAGAGCAGTGGGCTCGTCAACAGCCGCCATTCGGTGGTGATCTCCCGCAGAAACTCGCTGTCGATCGCGTTCGCCGACCGGCTCGCGGTTGCGGTGACCGGTCGCGTCTGCGGCGTTTGCGCAAGCGAGATCGTCACGGTTTGCGGCGGGTGATCGGCGGGCGGTTCGAGCTGCGTCACACTGGCGGACACGATCCCGCCGTGGGAATCCACATCGCTGGGCCACCACGCCCGCCGCGCACGCCGAAGCAGTCGGCGAGCCTCGGCCCGGTTGACCGACGCATCGGGCACCCAGACGGGCATCCCCGGCAGCGGGAGCCGATCGAGGCGAGCGGTGGTCGTGCGTTTTTCCCCGTCGCGGCGTAGCTGGATGGACACGGGCCAGTTCGCGGGCATGATCGCGATGACGTTGTTGAAATCGTTTGCGGTTCGCACGGACCGGCCCGCGACCCGCAGCAACTCGTCCCCGACGCGGACGCCGGCGCGTTCCGCCGCCGACAGTGGCTCGACAATGTTGACCAGCAACCTCCCACCGACTTCTCGCACGGTGGCCCCGAGCGTACCGTGTTCGAGGCGTCTGCCGGCCCGCAAGCCGGGGAGAAAGCGTTTGATCTGGTTGATGCTGACCGCGAACCCTAGCCCGACGTTGACCCGTCCGCGCTGCTCGAACGCCGCCCGTCCGTTGATACCCAACAACCGCCCCGCCTCATCGAACAGCGGCCCGCCCGAGTTGCCCGGGTTGATCGACGTGGATACCTGGATGCAGTCGGCGTATTCGAGGAAGTTGCCGCGACCTTCCTGGTAGCGGTGCAGCCCGCTGATGATTCCCAGTGTCACCGTGGGACGAAAATCTTCCGCCAGCACGAACGGGTTACCCATTGCCGCCACACGCTGCCCCACGCGCAGCAGGGCCGAATCCCCGAGGGCGACGGCTGGGAAAGGCGGCGGTCCCTTTCCCGTCGCATCCCCGATCAGTCGGAACAAGGCGACATCCCCGCCGGGATCGATGCCGATCACCTCCAACGGGTAAAGGCGTCCGTCGGGCAGACCGCCGTAACCGCGCCGGCTGGGCAAAAGCATGCCCGCGACGTGATAGTTGGTCAGGCCATAGCCAGCGGAGTCGATCAGCACGCCGCTGCCACCGCCGGCGAGCTTCCGATCGGCGAAAATGCACACGACCGCATCACAGGCCCGCTCGAAGGCATCCGCCAGACGCTTCTCGTCGTGGCGCACCGTGCGCAGCGCGTCTTCGTAAGAAACCCCCGCCACCTCGTTGGCGAAGACAAGCGGGCACACGCTCACGATGGCACACACGAGCACGAGCGGAAGCGTCTCCCCGCAGCGTAACGGGTGGTGCCGGCGTCTCGTCCGGGGCCGGTGTCTACACACGGTGAATCAGTCTCCTCCCACGCCAACCAGCCGGGCCTGGGCCCAGCAGGCGTGATCGGACAGGTCGAGGTCGTCGCCGAAGTCTACGACGAGCGTCAGGACGTGCACGCCCGTGACATCCACCGACACGCGGCGAGGCGGCACACCGCCGCAGACGTGCTCGTCCCGCCAAAGCACGCGTCCATCGCCGAGGACCGTCATGGTGACGTCGCCGCGACCACCAGTTT
>JALSRY010000466.1 GCA_026984555.1 Phycisphaerae bacterium | reverse complement strand
CGAGCATCTGCGGTCGCTCGCCCATCGCGCTTGCGGCGTGGGCGATATCGAGCGCGGCCTCGAGCGCCAGCCGCGAATGCTCGGAAAAGTCCACCGTCACGAGCAGGCGGCTGAGGTGGGGCCGGCAATAGTTCGGAACCACCAGCACGCTACAGGGTGCCTTACGGGCGAGCCGAGTGAACGGCGAGCCGACGGCGGCTTGATGAGCGGGCAGGCGGCGTCCCTTGATAATCAAATCCAGGTCCAGGTCGCAGGCGGCCCGGAGGATCTCCACCACGCCGCCGCCCGAGCGCACCTCCACATCCGTATGCTTGCCGACGGCGTCGGGCAAATCGTGCAGGATGCTTTCCCGCAGTTTTTCGGGATCGATCACTTCGGGGGCACTGGTTTGGCCGATCTCGGGGCCCCCGCCGTGCACGTACACGCACAGCAGTTTTTCAGATCTCGCGGCGCTGGCGAAGAGGCCGGCGAAAGCGATGGCGGTGTCGTCCGCCGGCGAACCCGTCAGGAACACACCGATTCGTCGATACCGTTGCATGCTCAGCCCTTTCCGATTGCCGCGCGTCAGGGGCGAATGTCGGCGTCCGCGCTCGGGGCGTGTCGTCGCGGGCGGCGCACCTCACTGGTCATCATCGGCATTTTCGATCGGCCGATAAAGCAAAGCAATTCGCCCGATTCGTTGGATCAGCGTGCAGGGGACGCGATCGGCGAGGTCCTGGGCGGCGCGGGCGAAAACGTCGCGATCGTCGGTGGCGATTCGTACCTTGATGAGATCCCGCTTGCCAAAGGCTTTGCGGACATGTTCGACGACGGATTCCGATAATGTCTCGGCGATCGTCACGCTGGCCTTGATGCGGTTACCGCGGGCGGCCAGCGCCCGCCGCTGTGTCGACGTCAGGGTTGTCATCGCATCCTGTCTCCCGCTGGTTGCGCGCAATTGTACCACACCGCGCAGCGCGCGGCGCACATGCACAACCGCGGGCCCACGAACCCGGTGGGCGAGGGAGGCGTTCCGCACGGCTGCGCCCGGGCGACCGGCGCCAGCCGGCTACGGCTTGCGGGTCGGAAACTCGACGATCGCGCTTTTCTTGAGCGGAATCTTGGCGATGTAGTCGAAAAACTTCTTGACCCACGCCTCGTCGAGCTTGCCGAAATGATCCTCGAACTCGGCCAGACGCTCGGTTGTGGTGGTGCGGACGGACCAGTCGTCCTCCTTGTTGGCCAGGTGCCGGAGGAACTTGCCGTACTGCTCCTTGTACTGCTTGCGCAGGTAGTAGTTCAGCGCCCAGCCCATCACATAATCGTGAATACCGGAGCCGTCGGCGAGCACGAGCTGTTTGACGAATGTCCACGGTACGCGTTCGGCGTGGCGGCCGTACATGCGGTGGTAGGAATTGAGCCGCGTGTAGTTGATGGAGCCGAAACTGCCGCCCTCCTGCGTGGGGGGGACTTCGAACTGTACGCAGAGGCCCTCGGTCATCCATTTGCCCGTGTCGGCCCCCTTGGGAAAGATGCCGATGTTGAACTGGATGGCGTGCGTGGCCTCGTGCTGCACGACCTCCAGATTCGTGAAATTCGACCAGCGTTTGAACGCGTTTTCGGCCCGGCGACGTTCCTGGAAGGGCGTATTGCGGTCGTTCATGACCTTCAGGATATTCGCCACCGGCGGCCAGGTGCGCATGTCGAAAAAGGCACAGCGGTTGTTCGTGCGCATATAGAACCCGAGCGCTCCCTGCATCATGAAGCCGTTGAGCGTCTGGTACGCGCGGTATTCGTCATATGTGCCGAAATAGTAGATCTCGAACTTGTGTTCGGGTTTTTTCGGTGGGATGTCGTACATCCGCTCGAACGTGACGTTCCACTTGTAGACGATTTCGAGGCGAGCCACGAGCCGCTGGGCCGCCGGGCGGTCCGATGTATACACGCAGACGAAGTGCGGCGTTTCGAGCACCTTGGCCTTCTTGCCGGCGATGCGCTTCATTTCTTCCAGCGAGACCTTGTCCAGCGGCAGGGGCTGCATCAGGTCGACCGGCGCGATGTAATCCCAGACGTACAGATCCTCGACGGATTCGCTGCCCAGGATTTCCTTGATCTCCTCGTCGGTGATCGCCCGGCGTTTGAGTGTGGCGAGGTCGCTTTCGTCCGCGTTGCCGGTTCCGGTGTTGATCGCCTCGATCCGCCGCACCATCGTCTTCTTGACGGTCTGGGTGATTCCCGAGCCGACTTTGACCTTGTAGGCGTTGCCGACGTCGGTCACTTCGCCGACGACTTCGCGGCCGTTGACCAACACGATGCGGTAGGTCTTACCCGCTTCGATGTTTTCCTGGGCCAGCGTCGCCGCCGGCGCAAACAGGAGTACCACTGCCGCCAGCAGCGTGAAGATCGAGTGCGTTTTGCGAATGGGCATATCAAGTCCTCGAAAGATTCCGCTTGTCCGTTCCCTCAGCCGCCTGTCGTATTATAACGGCCGTCGGCGCACAAAGTGAAGCGGGTGGATCGATGCGAGCGGGTCGGTGCACAAGGGGGCGGACGGGACAGAACCCAGCCGCCGTCGACCGGGACGCGATTGTTCCGGTTGACGCGGGCACGGCGGACTTCGAAAATGCCGGGCGGGTCGCGTCGTCGCCGGACCATGCGGAATGACCGGGCGACCGATCCGGGTTGTCAGTAGGCGGGTGCTGCGTGAAATCGTGGGAAGTTCTTCGGGCGGCGGCGGACCGCATCGGCGTCAAGGCGCTGGCGGCACGCCTGAATGTGAGCACGGCCCTGGTCTACAAGTGGTGCCAGGAGCCGCCCGGGGAGGATCCGTGCGGCTCGGGCGCTCGTAACCCCCTCGACCGGCTCAGCGAAATCTACGAGGCTACCCAGGATCCCGACGTCATCAATTGGCTTTGCCGCACCGCCGGCGGGTTCTTCGTCGCCAACGCCGAGGTCGAGCCCGGCGAGACCGAAGAAAACCTGCTCAGCACCACCCAGCGTGTCGTCGAGGAGTTCGGCGGACTGCTCGCCGCGGTCAGCGGCAGCATCGAGGATGATGGGCAGATCAGCGAAGCCGAGGCCCAAAGCATCCGTCAAGCGTGGGAGAACCTCAAGCGTACCGGCGAGTGCTTCGTGGTCGCGTGCGAACGCGGCCTGTACCGGTCCGACGACAACCGCCGGCCACCCGCGTGGCGACCACGCTAAAGCCCCATCACCCACCTGCCCCATCACGCCTGACGAGGCTCGCGCCCACAGGTTCGAGCCGCCGCCGTCTTGCCACGCCGACAGGGGCGATACAATCTGCGTGACGCGGGGACCGGCGGCCCGAAACGCGGGCAAGGAGGAGTCGGCGTGAACACGAAACTGACCTGGCAGGATTCGGAAGACATCGGCATCATGCTGAGCGAAAAATACCCCGAGCTGGATCCGCTCAGCGTACGTTTCACCGATCTGCACCGCATGGTTTGCGAGCTGGACGAGTTCGGCGACGATCCCGCCGCCAGCAACGAAGCCAAACTGGAGGCCATCCAGATGGCCTGGTACGAGGAGGTTCGTGGGTGATGGCCGCGCGCGGGTGTTCCGCTCGGCGTGGGGCGGGTTGCGGCCGCTTGCTTACTCTTCGCACGCCGGTGTTTCCGCGTGTTCCGGTGTGGATGCGGCGGCTCCGCTGGCGTCGCGGGCGGGCATGAATGCCACGGCCAGCGCGGCGGCGGTCAACACGAGCGTGGCCAGCGCTTGGCGGTCGAAACCATGCCACGAGACCCCGGTGAGGATCGCGACCGGGAACATGCCGCCGAGCAGGCCCCGGTAGACGGGGCGTCCCGGAGGGCACCCACCGGCCAGGGCGATGCGCAGGGCCAGCAGCGAGACGACCGCTGCCCATACCGCGAGCGGCCAAAGCGACGTCGCGATCATGGGGCCCAGCAGCCGATCTCCGGGAACGACCGCGGCCGCCGCGAGCAGGCATGCAGCCGCTGCCGATCCACCGGCGCCGGTTGCTCCGCTATCACGCACGAACAGGCTCATCGCCCCGAGTGCGAGCAGCAGGGTGAGGGCATCGGCCCACAGCGGAGGCGTCGGGGCCTGCGCGCCGACCGCACTGGCGGCGGAGATGAGAGCCCCGGCGGCGGCGGCCCACGCCAACACCCGCGCGGGGGCGATGAGTCGGCCGGCGGTCGTCCACGCCCGTTCGCCGTCGAGTTGCTGTTGCCAGAATCGCGCCAGCCAGAGCAGATAGCCGCCCGCCAGCGCCAGCCCGCACACTCCGCCATTCCAGCCCGGTGCGATCCAGCGAAGGCACCCCGTGACGATGCCCGCCCCCGCCAAAGCGAGCCCGAGGGCTCCGAGCCCGACCCGCGCCGCCCAATGCGCGGTGATCAGGACGGCCAGGCCGGCCGCCAGCAACGCCGGCCCGGTTACGCCGAGCGTGGGAAAGCGCAATCCGAACACGCCGATGGCTACGCCGACGAGAACGACCAGGCCGGTAAGCCCACGGCCGGGCGGGGGGAAGTCCGGGACGACTTGGGGGTCTCGCAACCAGGCTTTTCGCCTGGCGCGCCAGCGGACGATCACGGCGGCCAACACGAGCACCAGCAGCCCGGTGCCGGCGGCGGGCAGTATGACCCGCCAGTGCCGCGGCGTGAGCCACGGCGTGTCGAGGGAGAGTGTCGCGAGAACGAGCCAGACGAGCAGCGCGCAAAGCGGCAACGGCGCCCATCGGCCTGTGCGAAACACGCAGACTGTGACTGCCAGCATCAACAGCAGCAGGTAATCGGTGGCGGCGGGGGACCACGGGGAGGCGGCGGAGAAGTTGCCGCGGGCGAGCGTACACGTGACGAAAGCGCCCAGCCCGGCGATCAGTCCGGCGAGCGCGAACACCTGGGCGCGGGCCAGACGTTCTTCGCGGTCGGGATCGTCGCCTGTCGGCGAAGGTGCGCGGGCGCTGACGCGCCCCAGCGCGTACCAGACGATCGCGAGGCCGGTGAGCACGTGACCGAGTGGGGTAGGGCGCAGGTGTCCGCCGGCGTCGAACGCCACCGCCGCGATCGCGCCGGCGCTGACCGACGCCGTCAACAGTCCTTCGCCCAGGCCGGCCGGCAGCCGGCGCCGCCAGAGGGCGACAACGACCGCCACGATCAGGGCGAAGCCGACGATGACGACCGGCGGGACGGCGGGGTCGGCGGTGTTTGCCCAGGCTGCGTAGGCGTTGGCGATCATGTCCACTCGCTTGCATGTGTCGCAAAGACTGCCATTTTGTCGACGGGCATGATATAAACATTTGGGGCGATCGTGGGGATCGTCGCCAGGATGTTTCGAACATGGCCGGCTCCGCACCACCACAACCCGCGACTCCCGGAGACGAAGCGCTGACCCGCTTCCTGCGCCGCGTATGGCAGCAGGACGTCGAGCCGCTGTTGCGCGGCGAGCGGGCGGCCCAGCGCCGGCGGGCGGCGGGCGTGGGCGGCAAGGTCGCCGCGACCGGGGGACTGCTGATCGACAGTCTGCTCGGGCTGCGCGGGCGGCCGTTCACCCGGGCGCTGACGGTACTGGGAACGAGTTTCGGCGCCATGCTGCCGGACGTCTGGGATTGGAAATGGTTCCAGGCCGCCAGCCCACAGGAACAGGCCACGGCCAGGTCGCAGATTCGCCGGCGGGCCGCCGAGCTGCCCGAGGCCGACGCGTTGGCGCTGTTCGGTCTGTCGTCGTCGGCGAGCCGGGCGGAACTCAAGTCGGCCTGGCACGGGGTGTGCTTGCGCTGGCACCCGGATCGGGCGCCCGACGCAGCCCAGCGGCGCGAGTACCACACCCGCTTCATCGTCTACCAGGCGGCCTACGCGCGGCTCGTCGGGGCGTACGAGGCGGGCAGGCTGCCGGTCGCCGGCTCGGATTCCGAGCGGACCGACACGGGGCGATGCGCCGATTCGACCAGGAAATCGCCGTGATGGGTGCGTCCCGTGTTCGTGCTTGGACCACGACCGATTCGGCGCCGCTCGGCCTGATCGCGGGGGAGGGCGAGTTGCCGCGGCTCGTGGCTCGCAACGCCCGGCGGGCGGGTCGGCGCGTGGTCGTGGTGGCGCTGCGGGGGTGTGCGGACCCGGCGTTACGCGAGTTGGCGAGCGGGTTCTGCTGGCGGGGGATCGTGCAGCTCGGGCGGTGGATTCGGGCGTTACGCCGCGCTGGTTGTCGCGAAGTCGTGATGGTCGGTCGCGTGCGGAAGGGTGAGATGTTCGCCGGGCCACGCTGGCTCCAGTGGTTGCGTTACCTGCCCGACCTGACGAGCATACGTGTGTGGTATTTTCGCACCCGCGACAAGCGCAACGATACGCTGTTGCGGGCGGTGGCGGACGAGATGGAGCGGCGAGGACTGACGCTGGTGGATTCGACCCGGTACATTCCCGAGGCGCTGGCGCAGGCCGGGCTGCTGACGTCCGCGGGCGTGCGGCCCCTGGAGGACGCCCCCGGACAGGTGCTCGCCGATGCCGATTTTGGCTGGCCACTGGTCAAACAGATCGCGGGGATGGATATCGGGCAGTCGATCGCGGTCAAGGAACGCGAGGTCATCGCGGTGGAGGCGATCGAGGGAACCGACCGGCTCATTGAACGCGCCGGCCGGCTCTGCCCGCAGGGTGGTTGGACGCTGGTGAAAGTCGCCAAGCCGGATCAGGACATGCGTTTCGACGTGCCCACGGTCGGCCCCCACACGATCGAAGAGCTCAGTGCCGCCGGCGCCCGCGGGTTGGTCGTCGAAGCCGGCAAGACGATTCTGCTCGAACGGGAGCGGATGCTGCGACTCGCCGAACGCCGGCGCATTGCCGTTATCGGACGATCGGGCACTTCGGCGACGCGTTGACAACCGCCGACAATCCCCCCGCCCCCGCGGGGAGGAGTCGGCCGAAAGCGACCGTCCTCCCCACGAGACGCCGGACACGGCACAGCACAACAGGCGTGTTCCCTCCGCCAGCGCGCGGTGTCTGCGCGGCTACGTTCCGTAGCCGTAGTTCGCCAGCAACAGCGACAGGTCCTGCAAGTCCACGCACCCGCTGTCGTCGATATCGGCCTCGGGCAGGTAGTTGACATCGCCTGCGCAGGAGCCGTAAGAAGCGAGCAAGAGCGACAGGTCCTGCAAGTCCACATCGCCGTCACCGTCGATATCGCCGTCCACGTGCGGCTGGATGGCAGCGCTGACGGCGGCGAATGCGTTGATGCGACCCCAGCCGTACTCTTCGTCCCACCCGGGCGTGCCGAGATCGTCCGCGGTGGACTCGATGAGATAGCGGACCTGGTCGTTGGTGAGGTCGGGGTTGGCGGAAAAGATCAGGGCGGCGAGACCGGACACGTGCGG
The DNA here is from genome assembly GCA_026984555.1 of Phycisphaerae bacterium. Classification (GTDB taxonomy): domain Bacteria; phylum Planctomycetota; class Phycisphaerae; order UBA1845; family Fen-1342; genus JALSRY01. Next base: position 3,681 of record JALSRY010000466.1, on the reverse strand, counting down.
ACAGGCCATCGACGTTCCGCCGTCGTAGACGTAGGTGTTGGGCTTGGTGGCCGTGTCCCAGCAGGAGTAGATTTCCACCCCGGGCGCGACGACGGACATCTCCGGCCCGGTGGTCGTGAAGTCGGCCAGCACGTCGTCGTTGTCGGTGGCGCCGACGGCGATCGTCTCGGGCCAGCGGGCGGGGTAGAAAATCGGCACGCCCGGCGTGTTGCCCGTGGCGACGCACAGCACCATGCCGGCGTCGTGGCCATAGATGATTGCGTCGTGGAAGAAGCTCGATCCCTGCGTGAAGCCCAGGCTCATCGAACCCACCTTGGCGCCGTGGTCCGCCGCCCAGATCACGCCGTTGCCGCAATCGGTTTCGGTACCGTTGCCGAACGTGTTGAGCACCTTGACGGGCATGATCCGCGCGCCCCAGCTCACGCCGCAAATCCCCTCGTTGTTGTCGCCGATGGCGGCGGCGATGCCGGCGCAGTGCGTGCCGTGCGAGATGTACCAGCTATCGTCGGCGTCGTCGTTGCCGGCCTGGACGTTCCAGCCGGGGACGAGCTTGGCGGCGAGATCGGGATGGCTGTAGCTCACGCCGCTGTCGATGATCGCGATAATCACGTCATCGCCGCCGGTTTCGAGGTCCCACGCTTCGGGCGCGTCGATGTCGGCATCCGCCGTGCCGGGATCGCCGTGGACGGTCTGGCCGGTGTTGTTCAGGCCCCACTGCTCGCCGAACGATGGATCGTTGGGGATGGTCTGGAGCATGCCCCCCACGCCGTCGAGCTCGGCGCGTTCGATCAGCCCGGAGAATGCGGCGAGCCGCGCCGCGAGCGCTGGTGTGTCGGTACCGGCGGGGAGATGCAGGGTGTAGTAGCGATCGAGACCGATTCGCCGGGCGAGCGCGGCGTTTTTCGGAGCGGGCCGGGCCGTCGGGGTGATCGCTCCGACGTGCCAGTGCGCCAGCACATCCGCCAACTCGGCGGAGGCGGGGCCGACCTGTTTCCCCTCAGGCGCGAGCGTCACCTGGCCGTCGGCTCGTCGCACGGGGTGTACGCCTGGTACGACACGCACGATCACATGGTTCGAAGCCCAGCCGCCGAACACGTCGGGTGCCCGGACCGGGATGCGGTTTTCGCCGGCCACGGCCAGCAGCGGTAGTACGAGAGCAGTCGTCGCGGCCAAAGAGGCCGCCCATCGTTTTTTTGCGCACAGCATCACTACATACCTCCCACCTGGAGCAGACATGAACGGATGAGCCGCCCGCCCTCTGGGCGGCCTCACTTTCCACGCTATCGGCGCCGATCCGAATGTCAACCGGGAAATGCGCGGTTTTACCGGGCGGAAGCCGGTTTGGCGGACGGCATCTCCAAGGGGGGCGGTCCCCGGTGCTGCGCTGGGAGAGGTCCGCGGGCTTCGCGCCGGTTCTTCGTCCGGTTTTGGCATGTTCTTCGTTGTGGTGGATGGGGTGTTGTGGTATGCTGTGAGGTGTGGTTCGATGGACCGTGTGGGCCAGCGGGGCCGCTGCGAGCGGATGCAGACGGAGCCGCGTTCGCCGTCCGTCGCTGGCGGGAGCCGATGGTCTCGTGACGGCCCGCGAGCGTATCGAGCCAGGGAGCTGACCGAGGGGGGTGGCGCGCCGAGGTGAGGGCTCGCGCGTGCCGCCGGAAGGGTGCACAAGGAAGCGAGCGAGGGAAAGCGAGCCAAGTCTTGCGTTTTCGCGGCGAGGATTGTTTGCCGTCGCGGCGAAAGCCACCTTTCTTTGCGAAGAGGTTGTCGAAACGGCGCAAAATGTTTGCGTGCAAGTGGGCGCCGCCGCGTGCCCGTGTGCTTTGGTCTTGAGAGATTTCTCGGAGGAATGCCATGTTGAAGCGATGTGTGATGGGGACGGCCGTCCTGGCGCTGCTGGCGGCCGGCTCGACCGCGTGGGCCGCGGACTGCGATTTCGACTGCGACACCACGCTGCGACAGGGCCGCGTGTTCGCGGCGAGCGATTCGGTCGTGATTTTCGGCGCCGGCAACACCATGCGCACCCGTGTGTGGGTACCGTTCTTGCTTGATGACGGGGGCGCCCTGTTGAACAATTCGGTCGTCAACATTGTGGACGGTCGCATCCTGGGCGGGGTGACCACCTTCAGCGTCACCCCCTACGCGGTCGTTTGCTTCGGTACCGCCGACCAGCTCGACAGCGCCGGTGGCTACAGCAGCAACGACATCATCGTGTACGAGTCTTCCAACTACTCGGATACCGTCGGCCAGATGCTCACCGACGGCAGCCTGATCTGGCGGGCGAATTACGCGGGCAGCGCGCAGAACAACCTCGAATGGCACGCCTGTGTCCCCGGCGAGCAGACTCCCATTCCCGAACCCGAGTCCGGCACCCCGATCCTCGCCGGCCCCGGTATCGACGGCCAGACCGGCACCGCCTTCCTGGGTACGCCTTCCGCGATCCTCGGGGGCAACGGTTTTTATGTCGGCAACACCAACTTCGACGCCTTCACCGGCAATATCCCCAGCGGCGTGAACATCTGGAACTACGACAAGACCAACCCGAGCAATTCGCAGACGCCCGACTATACCTATGCCCAGGCCGACGCCGAGACCTTCGCGAACCTCAACGGCGTGGCCGTGGACCCCGGCGACGGTCGCCAGACCCAGCCGATCTTCGGCGAAGCCCAGGGCGTCAAGTATGTGGCCTTCGGCATCAACGACACCAACAACGGTGGCTCCTCGCGCCCGCAGATCATCGCGGTCGATGCGTTCGAGGATGGTGACGGTTTCACCGGCGCCGTTGCGATCCTCCCCCCCACCGGCTACAAGTTCGTGGATCACAAGGCGACCGGCGGCGGCAGCAATGTCTTCGAGAACGCCCACTTCGATATGAACAACCAGGGGCAGATCACCGTCCTGACCGAGAGCTTCGACGACGCCGACCCGAACCACGTGCCGACCTACCAGGCGCTGCTCTACAACCCGATCATCACCGGCGGACGGATCACCGGCTACGAGCCGCCCGTCATCATCGCCGACGCCGGCCCGGACGATGCCGTGCCCGAGGACGGCCTGGTCGGCCCGTACTTCGTGTTCTTCGATCCGAACGATCCGAACGCCGGCGGCGAGTACATCAACGCCCTGTCCGGCATCGCGATCAACAACGCCGGCAACGTCGCGTTCGCCGGTCTGTACGACACCGGCATCCCGTTCGATCCGAACGATCCCAACAGCCCCACGCGCTGGGACGACGCCGTCTACTTCTACGACGCCTCGACGGCCACGCTGCACCAGGTGCTGCGTGAGAGCGACGTGATCAGTTACAACGGTAATTCGCTCGCCTTCGGCCCCATCGCCCGCGAAGACAGCGATGGCTTCATGGGCGCCAACCTCGCCGACGATGCCGATGTCATCGCCGTCGATTTCCGCGCCAACCGCGACGTCATCGAGGGCGGGTCGCGCGGCGTGGCGGTCGTGGCCGTGGGACACGTGGGCGACGTCGATTTCGATCGTAACGTGAACCTGGCCGACCTGGCCAAGCTGCTGGCCGCGTACAACGCCACGTTCATGACACCGACGTATGACGCCCAGGCCGACTTCGACCTCGACGGCGATGTCGATCTGGCGGACCTGGCGGATATGCTGGCCAACTACCAGTAGACGCCCCCCGGCGGCTGCCTGCCGGGTGTTTGCTCGCCTGGC
>JALSRY010000465.1 GCA_026984555.1 Phycisphaerae bacterium | reverse complement strand
GCGGAGAGCTCGCCAGCCAGTTGTCGATGCGACCGCGGCCCAAAGTGCTGCCGGCGACGGGACAGGCCGTTGTCCATGTCCCCGCCGACGAACCCTTCACCATCGCGCTGGCCCCCAGCTCCGAAACCCCCGGCCTGGGCGGAACCGCCGAAGCCGATTCCCACGCGGACCCGGCGGGCTCGGCCGATGCGTTTGCTCGCGTGAAGACCAGCGGAAAGGCGTCGGCCGAGTTTCAACTGGGCTGCTCGCTCAAGAACGACACCGATCATCAGGTCAAGATGAAGGTGCAGGCGAAGTGTCACTACGAAACCGAGCTGACGCTGACGCCGCCGCAGCCCGCTCCCGGCGTGCAGCTCGTACTGCGTCTTTACGCCCGCGATTACAACAACCGCCTCGTGCGCAAAGACCATGTGTTTACGGCCACCGGGGAAAACGGCGGCGGCGCGACGAGCGGCACCGTCGACCTCTCCTTTACGCACATCCTCGGCCCCGGCGAAGCGATCGACGTGTTCTTTGCCGGCGCGGCGACGATCGACATCCGCGAGGGCCGCTCCGCCACATGCCGCATCAAGCTGCGCGACGCGCGGATGCAGGTTTCAACCGAGGCCGCACCGGCGATGCGCCCGTAAGCCGCCGGGCAGGCGAGCCGGGCCGCTGGCGGTCATCTTCCGCACGGCGAGTCGGTCGAACCGCCCGGCCCGGGGCGCGGCGCCGCCGTGTCGCGGGCGGCTTCATCGACGCGCGTACCGCAAGAGCGCGTATCACGCCTCGCGGCCCATCGGTCGCAGAATACGCGGGCGCTATGTGGATTGCTATTTGGCAAACGCGTGCATGAGCTGGATCGCGGCGGGGCCTGCGAGGACGATCCCCATCGCCGGGAAGATGAACAGAACCAGCGGGATCATCAACTTGACGGCGGTTTTCTGGGCGCGTTCTTCCGCCTGCTGGCGGCGTTTGGTACGCATCGCGTTGCCCTGGTTGCGCAGGGCGGCGGAAACGCTGGTGCCGAAGCGTTCCGCTTGTGCGATCACCGACACCAGCGAGCGCAGCTCGTCGAGCCCGACGCGGCGGGCCATGTTGTCGAGCGCTTCGGCCCGGCGGATGCCCATCTGCGTTTCCATCGTCGCGATGCGGAACTCCTCGGACACCTCCGGGTGTACCAGGGCCATTTCCTCGCCGACGCGTTTGATGGCCGAATCGAGCGCCAGGCCCGACTCGACCGAAACGACGAGCAGATCGAGCACGTCGGGCAATCCGCGCCGGATCTTGTCCTGCCGCGACTTGATCGCCATATCGAGCCACATGCCGGGGGCGATGAACCCGGCGCCACCGGCGAACATGGCACACGCGAGGATGCCGCGGGTGCCGTAACCCAGGGAAGCCCCGATCGCGACACCGGCCAGGACGCCGACGATCAGGACAGCGGTCTTGCTGGCGAGGAACACGGTCTGGGCCTGGGGCGAGCGGAACCCGGCCTGAACGAGCTTTTCGCGTAATTGCGATTGCTCCTGGTCGGACACCGGCAGCACGATGCGCGAGAGCATCGGCGTGGCCTTGCGCACGAGTTTCTTCGTCGCAGTGGCCCTGGCCTGTTCCTGGATGTCGCGGGTCTCGTCGATCGCGCCACGGCCCTCGAGCCGGCGTTTGACCGCGTCGCGCGATTCGCCCTTGCGCGGCAGCACGCTGTACAGAATCAGTCCCGCGCCGATGACCAGCAGAATAACGATACTCGTGATATCCATGGCGACACCCTGTCATGCACACCGCGGGGGGCGGTGTCGGCGGACAATCAAATCTTGATATTGATGATCTTCTTGATCATCACCCACCCCATCAGCATCGACACGATCGCGAACGTGGCCATCATCTGCCCGGTGGGGTCGGTCCAGAGCACCTTCGCGTAGTCGTAGTTGATCTTGAGCATGGCCCCGAACACCAGGAACGGCAGCGCCAGCAAGACATAGCCCGAAAGCCGCCCCTCGGCGGTGAGCGCTTTGACCGTGCCGTGCAGCTTGATGCGGTCGCGAATCACGCTGCTGATCTTGTCGAGCACCTCGGCCAGATCACCGCCGGTCTGACGCTGGATCAGTACGGCGGTAACGAAAAAACGCACGTCGAGCACGTCCATGCGGTTGGCGAGATTGGTCAGGGCGTCCTCGATTTTCAGACCGAGGTTTTGTTCGTAGAACACGCGGCCGAACTCGGTCCCGGCGGGCTCGGGCAGCTCGTTCGCGATGACCTGCATGCCGCTGGCCAGCGAGTGGCCGGCGCGCAGGGCCTGGCTCAGCAGCTCGAAAACGTCGGGCAGTTGCTGGACCAGGGCGGCGAGGCGTTTCTTGCGTTTCCAGACCAAGTA
>JALSRY010000464.1 GCA_026984555.1 Phycisphaerae bacterium | reverse complement strand
GTATTTGTCGATTGGTGGCGGCCCGTACTGGAGCTCATGAGCCGCGCCGGCGCCGCGCCAATCGCCCAACCCGTGCGCGATGTCGCCGAGGTTCACGCGCTGCTTGCGGCGCATTTTCAGCCGCCCGATCCGCCCGAACAAGCGGGATAGACGCCCGCTCCCCAACAAGGACCGCCACACACCCATAGCACGTTTACCGGCTCGGCTCGCGGTGCCCGGCGGTCTCCGCCGATCACCCCGGCTCTGCCCCTGTGGTGTTCGTCCGGTAATGTCTCTCGTTCCGGTTGCGCACGCGGCCTGCTTCCAACGGATCGTCATCCGCTCGACCGTGCATCTCCCGTCCAAGCGTGCGTTTCCTCCCGGCAGCTCACCCGCCGGCGTGATAATGCTTTCCGCTCCGGCCTGAACCTTCCCGCGCGCGGGCTGGCGAGGCCGCCTGCCCGCCTGATATGGGGCCGCGCCGTGCGCGTCCGAGTTGACCAACCGCGGGCGGAAAACCATCCGGGCGGGTTGGTTTTCTTCGCGGCGTTTTCAAGACTTGAGGTGTCAGGGAGCCACGGCCCGGAGCATCCGGGTCGAGCAGTTCCGGGTACCGCGTCATGCGGTGTGTCCCGGAGGGGAGAAGTTGTTTGTTCCAACGCGGGGCCGATCGTCTTCGACGGAAGGCGACGGCCCAACTTTCTTGCGCACAACGCCAACGAACAACAAACGCGGGCCAGCCACGCCCGGCCGGCCCGCTGGATCACGCCGTCGCCTCTACAGCGACGGGATGTCGCCATCGTTTTTCCCACGGCGGCCGCTACCCGCCGCGCGACACCGCCTATTCCTTGCCCAGGTAGATATCCATGATCCGCCCCAGCATCTTCACGGCTTCGTCTTTCGGACGCTGGAAGCTGTTACGCCCGATGATCGACCCGAACCCACCCCCATCACGGATCGCGCGGGCGTCTTCGTAAACCTGGTCCGCGCCCTTCTTCGCGCCGCCGGAAAAAATCACGATCCGTCGCCCGTCGAACGCGGACTGTACCACGTGGCGGACACGGTCGGCTTGCGTCGCGATGGGGATGTTCTCCTGTTCGTAGACCTTGCGGGCGGCTTCCAGCTCGACGTGATCGCTGGGCAGCTTGACCTTGATGATGTTGGCACCGAGCTGGGCGGCGATGTGGGCCGCGTAGGCCGCGACATCCACCGCCGTCTCACCTTCCTTGCTGAGTTGTTCCCCGCGAGGGTACGACCAGACCACCGCGGGCAGCCCCGCCGACTTGCCTTCCTCGATGAACGCCTGGAGCTGCTCGTACATCGTCTGGGCGTGAATCGACCCGGGGTAGATCGTGAATCCGATCGCCGCACAGCCCAACCGCAACGCCGACTCGACCGATGCCGTGATCGCTTGCATCGGATTCTTCGACGCGTACAGCGAGTTGTTGTTGTTGACCTTCAGGATCAGCGGAAGCTCACCCGCGAACGTCCGCGCTCCCGCCTCGATGAACCCCAGCGGTGCCGCGTACGCGTTGCAGCCCGCCTCGAGCGCGAGCTCGAAATGGTACTGGGGATTGTAGCCGGGCGGATTCGGCGCGAAACTGCGCGCCGGCCCGTGCTCCCATCCCTGATCCACCGGCAGGATCACGAATTTGCCCGTGTCCGCCAACCGCCCCGTCCCCATGATCCGCCGCAAGTTCGCCAACACGCCGGGATTGTCCGCCTCATACCAACTGAGGATTTCCTTGACTCGATCCGACATCATGATTCCGTCTCCCTGCTAGAGCCTGACTTCGGCCGGCATCAACCCCGTCACTGGGTTGGCCTCGGGGCCTTTCATGGACAGCCGATAATGCGCCGGCGCCTTATACCGCAAACCCTGCGCCCCGGCAACGATCACCACGACCACCCACCGCCGGCCGTCGTTCGGCGTGGGCACGCCGCCGCCGGCCCGCGTGCGTTGTCGGCGTGGGCCTGCCGTCAGTCTCCGCGCGCTGCGGAAACCGGCGCACCACGGAGCCGCTTATTGTGTTATCGGCAATACTTCGCCGGGAAATGTACATCCATTGAATGTTTTCCCGCATCCGACCGTGGCGGGCGGACCGAGGACGTGAAATGACCGGGCGTTCGGCCTGCGTTTGGGACGCGGTTGCACAAACTACGCCCATATCACACCCCACGCGGTCGGACGACACGCGGGAAACGCTTTCGCGCCGTCACCACTCCTCACGCCACAACCGCGCCCGGCAGGATTCGAACCTGCGACCTACGGTTTAGGAAACCGTTGCTCTGTCCTGCTGAGCTACGGGCGCAACGACCACCGCGGCGGTTGTGCGGCGCGCCTCGACCGCCCCAAGGTCCATCGGCACGACACGCACAC
>JALSRY010000463.1 GCA_026984555.1 Phycisphaerae bacterium | reverse complement strand
GGGCCGGACGCTCCGTTCCAGCCTCGCGTCTCCGTGCCATAGGTGCTGTGTACCACAAACGGCGCCCGGGCGCAAGTAGGAAATGTTAGGATTCGTGGCCCACCAAAATCCCGGACAGTATTGGTTACAAACCGGTGCCACAGGGTAGCGGGAGCCCCACCGGATGCAATCCAGGGCCACAGGGCATCGGGTGGACCTCCCGGTGCTCACATGTTGGAGAGCGGCCGAAGCCGGCGACCTTGGGATTGCCCTGGGCACCGGCCGGGATTGGGCGCATTTGTTTTGACAGCGACAGGGGTTAGCAGCACAATACAATCTGTTGTGGGTTCGCGTCCGGATGGCGCGAAGCCGCGATGTGACAGGCGGGGGCAGGTTTGCGCGCGTCGCCGGGCTGGCTTCCCGCCGGCGACCAAGGAACGGAACCATGGGTGGTTTTCTCAGTCCCTGGCACTGGCTGTTCATTCTTGTGATCGCCGTGTTGCTTTTTGGCAATCGCTTGCCGGAGATCGCGCGGTCGCTCGGGCGTTCGGTGAACGAGTTCAAGAGAGGGCTCAACGAGGTCAAGGATCAGATCGACCAGGGAATGAACGAAGTTCCCCCGTCCAACCGGATCGAGACCGGCGCCACCCCCCGCGAACAACTGGACCATCAGAAAGTGGTCGAGGAGCAACGCTCCGCCACCGCGGACGAAACGCCCGCCGAAGAGATCAAGACAGGCGGGGTCGAGGATGGCGTGCGCTAGCCTCGGGCGCTGCGCCGGGCGTGTCGCCCGACAACGTGATTGTGTACTGTGCGCCGAGCTGGTCTGGTTCGGCGCTTTTCGTGCGCCGAGCGTCAGATTTCCACGCGATGGCCGCGTTGCGGAATCGTCACCTGGGCAAAGCCGCGCTGCGTGAGCAAACCCGCGAGCGTCTCGCTCTGCTCCTCCTCGCCGTGGACGAGGAACACACGCCGATTCGCGTCCGCCAAGGGGGTCAGCTTCTCGAGCAGGTCGCGCTGGTCGGCGTGCCCGCTGAAGCCATGAATCTGCACGACCTCGGCCCGCACCGGCAGGGTTTCGTGAAACAGTGTGATCTTCTGCGCTCCCTCGACCAGCTTGCGACCCAGCGTGTTCGCCGCCTGGTACCCGGGAATCAGGATCGTGTTCTTGCGGCTGCGGATGTTGTTCTTGATGTGGTGGCGGATCCGGCCCGCTTCGCACATGCCGCTGGCGGAAATGATGATGCACGGGCGGCGCCGGCGGTGCAGCGCCTTGCTCTCCTCGACATCGCGGATGTACGTGCAGCACCCCCCGCCCAGGATGTCGCCGGTGACCTTGTGAAAGGCGCGGGCCTCGGCGTCGTAACACTCGGGGTGCATCTTGAAAATCTCGGTGGCGTTGACCGCCAACGGGCTGTCGATGAACACCGGGAGGTTGGGGATGTTGCCCGCGATCATCTGCTCGTGCAGGTAGTACGCGATGGTCTGCGTGCGGCCTACCGAAAACGACGGGATGATGATCTTGCCACCGCGCTTGCAGGTCCGGTTGACCACCTCGACGAGCGTGGCCTTGGCGTCCTCGACGTCTTCGGTGACGCGCCCGCCATAGGTGCTCTCGCAAATGATCGTGTCGCAGGCGGGAAACGGCCGGGGGTCGCGGATGATCGGCTTGTTGGGCCGGCCGACGTCGCCCGAGAAGTAGAGCGACGGCGTGTGTCCGTTGCGCTTGCCGAAGGCCAGCTCGACCCCGGCGGACCCGAGCATGTGCCCCGCCTCGTTGAACCGTGCCAACAGCCCGGGCACAACCTGGAACCAGCGGTCATAGGGAACGCTGTGAATCTGGCGGATGGCCTGGAGCGCTTCCTTGTAGCCATATAGCGGTTCGACCGGCGGCAACCCCTTGCGCGCCCGCTTCTTGTTGATGTAGACCGTGTCTTCTTCCTGTATGTGCGCCGAGTCGGGCAGCATGATCGCACACAGGTCGCGCGTCGCCGGCGTGCAATAGATCGGCCCGTCGAAACCCTCCGCGGCCAGCCGCGGCAGACGCCCGGAATGGTCGATGTGGGCATGGGAGAGGACGACGGCGCTGATTTTCTCGGGTGGCATCGGCCACTGGCGGTTTTTCTCCTCGGCTTCCATGCGGTGCCCCTGGCACATGCCGCAATCGAGCGCGATCCAGTGGTCGTCGATGCGAACCATGTGCATCGAGCCGGTGACTTCGTGCGTGGCGCCGAAAAACATCAGTTCCGCCATGTGCTGGTCTCCCATGGTGCAGGTCGCATCGTAGATGCGCACACAGTCGCTGGCAAACGGTCGAGGCGTTCCGCCGTTTCGCGCGTCAGAGCGTCCCGTTCGTTTCGCCTCGGCCGGATGCTCCCCCTA
>JALSRY010000462.1 GCA_026984555.1 Phycisphaerae bacterium | reverse complement strand
CGCCGGCTGGAAACGCCCGCCCGGGACGGGCAGGTGGTATTCGTGGTTCCGCCGCGCCGGTCGGTGGGGCGTCCGGTCGAAACGCTCGCGGAGATGCTCGAGGCGATTTCGGAGTGTCTGCGCGACGCGCCGCTCGCGGGGATCGGGGTGACGGGGTCGGGGGCGGAGCTGGTGAGGGGGCTGCTGGCGGCTCGTCGCTGCAACGAGTTCCAGGCCGCCGTCCGGGCGATTGACCTGTTGTTTCCGCATGTGCGCACGATTTTCGAGATCGGCGGGGAGGCCAGCCGCTACCTTCGCTGCGAGCCGGACCCGGCGAGCGGCACGCTGGGGATCATGGATTACAGCACCAACGGTGACTGCGCCGCGGGCACGGGTGGGTTTCTCGATCAGCAGGCGACGCGGCTGCAATATCGTGTCGAGGAGATCGGGGGGATCGTCGCGCAAGCCGAGCGGGCGGCCCAGATCGCCGGCCGGTGCAGCGTGTTCGCCAAGAGCGACATGATCCACGCCCAGCAGAAGGGGTACGCTCCGCCGGAGGTGCTGCGCGGGTTGTGCGACGCGGTCGCGCGCAACTACAAGGCCGCGGTGGTGAAGGGCCGCACGCCGGTGCCTCCCGTGGCGTTGATCGGGGGCGTTTCGCTCAACAGCGCGGTGGTGCGGGCGTTGCGCGAGGTATTCGAGCTGGACGAGGACGACCTGTTCGTGCCCGAGGCGGCCGAATCGCTCGGCGCCGTGGGCGCGGCGCTGGCCGTCGAAACGCCGGCCACGGCGCGGCGGGAGCCAGCCGGCGCGGACGGCGACGGCGAAGCGTCGCCCGGCGAGCGCCCGCTGCGCTCCCGGTTGGAACGCTTGCGGGCGGCCCGCGAGGGCAACGGCGCGGCGTTTGCCACGATGCCCCCGCTGAGCATGGAACGGGTCCGCCTGTTGCGCGATCGCGTGCAGCCATACGACTTCCCCACCGATGGCCGGCGGGTCGATGCCTATCTCGGTCTCGATATCGGCTCGGTCGGCACCAAGCTCGTGTTGATCGACGAGCGCGGCGACGTGATCCATTACATTTTCACGCGGACGGAAGGCCGGCCGATCGAGGTGGTGGCCCGCTGCCTGCGTGAGATCGAGGAAGCCGTCGGCTGGGGCGTGCGGATTCGGGGCGTCGGCACGACCGGGAGCGGACGCGAGCTGATCGGCCAGCTCGTCGGGGCCGACAGCATCAACGACGAAATCACCGCCCACAAGACCGGCGCCACGTTCATCGGCGACCGCCTGTTGGGCAAGCGTCCCGACACGATTTTCGAAATCGGCGGGCAGGACAGCAAGTACATCTGTCTCGAATCGGAGACCGACCAGCATGCCGGCGGGGACGGCGCGGCGGCCGCCGAGACGATCGTCGTGGATTTCACGATGAACGAAGCCTGCGCCGCCGGGACCGGCAGTTTTCTCGAAGAGCGGGCCGAAGAATTGGGGGTTTCGATCAAGGACGAGTTCGCGCGGCTCGCCCTGAGCTCGCGGGCGCCGATCCGGCTGGGCGAGCGTTGCACCGTGTTCATGGAACGCGACGTGAACACCTGCATGCAGCGCGGGGCGAAACGCGAAGATGTGATCGCCGGGTTGGCGTTCTCGATCGCCCACAATTACATCAACCGCGTCGTGCGCGGCCGGCCGATCGGCGAGTGCATCTTTTTCCAGGGGGGGACGGCGTACAACGACGCCGTCGCCGCCGCCTTCAGCATGATTACCGGCAAGGAAATCATCGTTCCGCCGCACAACGCGACGTTGGGCGCGATCGGGGCGGCGTTGTTGGCGCGGGAGAAGATCAAGTCCACCGGCTCGGCGACGCGTTTTCGCGGGTACAAGATCGAGGAGGTGGATTACACGCTGCGTGAGTTCACGTGTCACGGTTGCGGGAACCAGTGTTCGATCCAGGAATTCACCGTCGAGGACGAGAAGACGTTCTGGGGCGACAAGTGTTCGGATCGTTTTCGCAAGCAGGCCCGTTCTGAGCGCAAACCCGTTATCGCCGACCTGATCGCGCTCAACCGCGAGCTGCTGATGGCCGACGACGCGGGCGACCCGCCCGACGCGACCCGGACCATCGGCATCCCGCTGGCGATGTACACGTTCGAGCTGTTGCCGCTGTGGCGGCGGTTTTTCCGCGATTGCGGGATGCGCGTCGTGCTGTCGAATGAAACCAATCGGCGGACCGTGCAGCTTGGCCTCGACACCATCGTGGCCGAGCCGTGCTTCCCGATCATCGTCGCCCATGGACACGTGGCCGATCTGGTGGCGCAGGGCGTGGACTACGTGTGGCTGCCCAACCTGCTTTCGGTCGAGGGGTTGCCCGCCGCGAGCGACGAGCCGCCGGCCCACGCCGACCCGAACCACGTCTGTCCCTGGGGCCAGACGCTGCCGTTCGTGCTGCGCCAGACGCCGCTGATGCGTCACTGGCCCGGTCGGATCCTGTGCCCGACGATCCGGATGCGAGACGGGGCGGGCGAGGTTCGCCGGGCGCTGCTCGATACGGCAGCGGAGCTGGGCGTCGGCCGGCGGCGGGCGGCGCGGGCGTTCGAGGCGGCGTGGCGGGCGCTGGGGCGGTTTCGCACTCGGTACGCCCAAGCGGGCCGCGAAGCGCTCCAGACGCTGATCGACACCGGCGAGCCGGGCATGGTGCTCGTCGGCCGGCCCTACAACATCCACGACCCGGGGGTGAGCCTTTCGGTCGCGCGCAAGCTGCGCGAGAACTACGGCGTCAACGTGCTGCCGGTCGATGCGCTCCCGCTGGAGGGGATCGACATCACCGACGTGAATGACAACATGTTCTGGGCCTTCGGCAAGCGGATCCTCGCGGCCTCGAAGCTCGTCGCCCGCCACCCCAACCTGCACATGATCTACATCACCAATTTCAAGTGCGGGCCCGATTCGTTCATCAAGGGGTTTGTGCGTCCGGCTTCCGGCAAGCCGTTCCTCACGCTCCAGTTCGATGGCCACTCCAACGACGCCGGCATGATGACCCGATGCGAAGCGTATCTCGACAGCAAAGGAATCCTGCGATGGTGGCGCACGTGTCAGACCAAATCCGCGAGCGAAGTCTCGCCGACCGCACCCTCTACTTCCCCCAAATGTCCTACGCCACTGCGGCCCTGACGGCGGCGGCGTTTCGTTCGATCGGCGTGGATGCCCGGCTCGTGCCGGATTCCGACGACCAGACGCTCGAGCTCGGCGGCGCCCACACCAGCGGCGAAGAGTGCCTCCCGCACAAGATCACGCTCGGCGACTTCCTGAAGGTTTGTCGCCAACCCGGCTTCGACCCGTCGCGGACCGCGTTCTTCATGCCCGAGGCCGAGGGGCCCTGCCGCTTCGGCCAGTACGCTCCGTACCTGCGCCAGGTGCTCGACCGGCTCGGCTACGGCGAAGTGCTCGTCGTGTCCCCCACCAGCGCCAACGGATACGCCGGCATCGGCGATGCCGCCAAGGATCTCATGCACACCGTTTGGATGGGCATCGTCCTGGCGGACCTGACGCAGCGCTTCCTGCTCAAGACCCGTCCGTACGAGACGGTCGCCGGCGATGCCGACGCGGCGTTTCGCGAAGCGCTCGACGTATTCGGTCGGGTGCTGGCGTTGCGCGATCCCGCACCGAAAGAGCGTGTGCGCATGTTGGCGGAGAAAGTCGCGGTGGTTCGGGACCGGTTCCGGTCGTTGCCCGCGCGGTACGAGAAGGGCCGTCCGCTGATCGGGGTCGTGGGTGAGATTTTTTGCCGGCTCAACACGTTTTCCAACGAAGACCTGGTCCGCCGGGTCGAACGGCTCGGGGGCGAATGCTGGCTCTCGGACACGCCCGAATGGGTCTGGTACACCAACTGGTGCCGCGAGACCGACGCCATTCGCGAGCACGGGCGGTTCAGCATGGCGTTTGTGAAGCGCAAGCTCACCAGCCACGTGCAGCATCGCTACGAGCAGACGCTGCTGGCGCCGGTGCATGATGATTTCGTCGGTTACGAAGAGCCGGAGGACATCCGCGAGGTGATCGAGGCGGCCTGGCCCTACCTGCCCGCCGACGGGGCGCTGGGCGAGATGGTCCTCAGCGTGGGCAAGGCGATTTACGTGTACAAGAAAGGGGCCGACGGCGTGATCGACATCGCCCCGTTCACGTGCATGAACGGCGTGGTGTCGGAAGCGGTCTATCCCGCGGTCAGCGCGGCGCACGACGACATGCCGATCCGCACGTTCTTTTTCGACAAGGCCAACACGCATCTCGATCGCGATCTGGAGATTTTTCTCGATCTGGCCCGGGCGTATCAGAAACGAAAGCGCCATCCGCGTGTCTATCCGAATTACTTTCAGTGAGTAGAATGCCAGGCGCACAGGCGGGGACAGGCATCCGCGAACGAAGGAGCAGGTGTTCATGGCGCGGTCGGATACGCAACAGCAGGTGAAGCACGGGGGCAGGTCGGCGGCACTGGAACCGTTGGGACCGCGCGACGCCGACATGGACCACGTATGCCACCTGCACGTGATCGACCCCGCCGCCCCGCCCGAGCCCGCCGCGCCGCCGATCGCCCCGGACGGCCGACAGCACTCGGGATTGCTCCACCGGCCGATCGATACGATCGCGCGAGATGCCGTGCGGGCCGAGGACGCCCGGACCGAACTCGAGCGTTTCAAGCTTTCGCTGCGCAAGTATTCGCCGGTGCAAAAGGGCACGGACGGGTTGCCGTGGGAGGGCCGCTGGACGTGTGCGGGTTGCGGCGAGGTGGTGGAGGGCCGGCTGATCTACGACGGCGGCGAAGACGCCATCTATCTCGAACTCGACTGCCCGGCTTGTGGCCGCGTGCGCGAGCGGCACCACGACGTGCTGTTCGTGAAGAACCCGGCCGGTCGCGACCGGCCCCATCAGCCGGCGACGACCCACACCGGCGCGCCGATCCGCCCGATCGTGCAGGAGTTGCCCAAGACGGTCGAGACGCTCTGCCCCGAGTGCCGCTGCATGATCCTCGGGCGCTACTTCGTCCGCGATCGAATCGTGTGGATCGAGAAGACCTGTCCCGAGCACGGCTACTTTCGTGACAAGATCAACACCAACGTCGAGATGTACCTCAAGGGGACACGCAGCGCCTGGCAGGACGAGCGCGGTGTCTACGAGCCGCAGGTTTCCGGGGCGGCGAACTGCCCGAGCGATTGCGGGTTGTGCAACCAGCACCACAGCGCGTCGTGCCTGGCGCAGATCGACCTGACCAACCGTTGCAACCTGAAGTGCCCGGTCTGTTTCGCCAACGCCAACGCCGCCGGCTACGTCGCCGAGCCCGACTACGACATGGTCGTCGAGTATCTCCAGGCCCTGCGCAACCAGCACCCCTATCCGGCGACGGCGATTCAGTTCACGGGGGGCGAGCCGACGCTGCACCCCGATTTTCACCGGATCGTGGCGCAGGCCAACCGTATGGGGTTTTCGCACGTCCAGATCGCGACCAACGGTATCAAGCTGGCCGATCCGGCGTTCGCCCGCCGCGCGGCCGAAGCGGGTTTGCACACGATCTATCTCCAGTTTGACGGGGTGGAGCCGGAGATTTACCGGCAGGTGCGGGCCGCCGACCTGCTCGACAAGAAGCTGCGCTGTATCGACAACTGTGCCGCCAACGACATCAAGGTGTGCCTGGTTCCGACGATCATCAACAACTTCAACAACGACCAGGTGGGCAAGATTTTCCGTTTCGCCGCCGACAACGCTCACGTCATCAGCGCGATCAGCTACCAGCCGGTTTCGATTACCGGGCGGATCGAGCAGCACAAGCTCGACGAGATGCGCTACACGCTGGGCGACCTGGCGCGGGACATCGCGGAGGTCAGCGGGGCCGACCCGATGCGGGACATGTTCCCGCTGAGCGTGATCACGCCGCTCAGCCGGATCATGCAGACGCTCGACGGCAAGCCGAAGATCCGCCCGAGCTGCCACAGCGACTGCGCCTTCGGCACGTATTTCTTCGTCACGCCCGACAAAGAGGTCGTCCCGATCCCCAAGATGTTCGACATCTTCAAGCTTTTCGGCGGGATGAACGAGCTGTACTTCAAGATCACCGGCCGGCGCGACGACGGCAAAGCCAACTGGCTCGACAAGCTCGAAATCTGCTGGGTGTTCCTCAAGAGCTACAATTGGCGGGAAATGAACCGGCGGATCAACCCGCTGACGTTCATCAGCGCCCTGCGCGGCATGACCAACAAGGCCGAGGGCCGCGGCGAAAAAGGCAAGCGCAAGCTGCGCACGCTCATGGCCGCCGGCATGCACTTCATGGACCGCTACAACTACGACACCGAGCGCATCCGGCGCTGCGTGATCCTCTACAGCACCCCCGACGGCATCTACCCGTTCTGCACGCTCAACGGCGGGCCGGAGTATCGGCCGCTGATCGAGAAGATGCTGGCGGTGCCGGCGGAGGAGTATCGGCGCCGGCGGCGGGAATCATCCCAAGCTGCCACGTGAAAAACGTCCACTCGTCGAGGTGTTCGTCGATCCGCTTGGCGAGCGGTTTGCCCTTGCCGTGACCGGCGTTGCGTTCCACCCACAACAGGATCGGGCGGTCGGACGACGTCGCCGCCTGGAGGCGAGCCGCCATCTTGAGCGCGTGCATCGGATCGACGCGCGAGTCGGATTCCGCCGTCGTCAGCAGCACCGCCGGGTAGGCCACTCCGTCGCGGACATGGTGGTACGGCGAGTAGGCGTAGAGAAACTTGAACTGCTCGGGGTCTTCGGCCGAACCGTACTCCGGGATCCAGAGGCGCGCGATCGAAAAGCGGTGGTAACGCACCATGTCGAGCAGCGGCACGGCGCACAACGCCGCCTGGAACAGGTCGGGATGTTGCGTGATCATCGCGCCGATCAACAATCCGCCGTTGCTGCCGCCGCGCAGTCCGAGGCGTTCCGGGCGGGTGTAGCCCTCGGTGACGAGCTTCCGGGCGGCGGCGGCCATGTCGTCGAAGACGTTCTGTTTCTTGTCGAGCATGCCGGCCTGGTGCCACTGCTCGCCAAACTCACCCCCGCCGCGCAGGTTCGCCAACGCGTAGACCCCGCCGGACTCGACGAACGGAATGGCGTGGCGGATGAACCTCGGGCGGATCGAAATGTTGAAGCCGCCGTAGCCGTAGAGCACCGCCGGGTGGGTACCGTCGAGCTTGAGGCCGGCGCGGCAGAAAACGAACATCGGCACGCGCGTGCCATCTCGGGACTCGAACCAGACCTGGCGCGTTTCGAAGCGCGCGGGGTCGAACGCGACCTGCAATGCGTCCACCTTTTCCAGCCGATGTGTGCCCAGGTCGTAGCGGAAGATCGCCGGCGGGTAAGCGAGTGACTCGAACCGGAAAAACAGCGCGTGGCCGTCGGGCCGGCCGTGGATATCCAGCACGGTGCCCAGCGCGGGCAGCTCGACCTCGGTGATCGGCGTGCCGTCGGGCTCGAAGATCAGTAATCGTGAATACGCGTTTTCCGACACCGCCGCCACCAGCTTGCCCCCCACGACGTGCAAGCTTTCGATCACCCCCGCCTGCTGCGGGATGATCTCCTTCCAGTGGTTCGGACCGGGATGGTCGAGCGGGGCGGTGACGACCCGGTAACGCGGGGCCTGATAGTTGGTCAGAATCACCAGCCGGTCGCCCAGCGTGTCCGCCTGGTGACGGGCGTTGAGCCCCACGGCGATCGGCCGGAACCGCTCCGTCCCGGCCTCACGCAGGTAGAGGTCTTGTCGGCTCCAGCCGCGCTCGATCAGCAGGAACTGGTGACGGAAATCGCTCGACGGGTACACGACCGGCCATTCCTCTTTCGGACGGTCGCGCCCCCAACAGGCGGGGTCATCACGCCAGGGACGCCCCAGCCGGTGGTGGTACACCGTGCGGTGGTAGACCTCTTCGCCCGGAGGCACGCTGCCGGGCTCGGGATAGCGCGTGTAGAGAAAGCCCCGTCCGTCCCCATCCCACGCCACCGTGCACGAGCGCGTATGCGGAATGGCCAGCCCCGTGTCTCGGCCCGTCGCCACGTCGCGCACGTACAAGGTGCTCATCTCGCTGCCCGAGGCCGACTTGCCGTACGCGATCAGCGAACCATCGGGCGAGGGAAACCACCAGTCCAGGGCCACCGTCCCGTCCGCGCTGAAGTCGTTGGGGTTCAAGACGGCCAGCGGCGGCGCGTCGAACCGTCCCTGGCGGACATATATGACCGCGTGATTCTGTCCGGCGGTGCGGCGGGTGGTGAAATAGCGCTTGCCGCGGATCAGGGGCGAGGAGACGGTCGGCGCCGCGTAGAGTTGCGCAAGGCGCTGGGCGAGTTTGCGGCGAACTGCGGGAAACTGGTCGAGCATGTCGCGCGTCAGGGCGTTTTGACGCGCGATCCACTCCTGAACCTCCTGCGACCGTGTGTTTTCCAACCAGCGATAGGGATCGTCGACGCGGACGCCGTGGATGACCTCCGAGACGGGCTCGGTGCGTGTCGGCGGATAGGGTGGACGGCCCGCCGAAGCGGCGGGGCCGAGCAGAAGCCCGACCGCGAGCGGTATCCATGCGAATCGCAAGATGGTCTTGGGCACGATGGGCAACCTCCCCGGCGTACTCGTTTGCCTGCGATACGGGTTCCTGCCGGCGGAAACAACGCTGCGCAAGAGCCTACCACCGGGGGCAGCGCCTGACCACCCGCCGATCATACCTGCCGATCGGACGGGGTCGTCGCGGTTTCGTTCGCTTGCCTCGGTCGCTCGCGGGAGGCATACTCATGGTTGTCATCGGGATGGGGCAGGCAGGCGAGGCCGACGAGGGATGAATTTCCGCAATTCCACGCAGTTGAGCGACGCCCGGCTCTATGCGATGCTCCTCCGGCACACGACGCCGTACCGCCACGATCGCCTCACGGTTGCCGTGCGCTACAGTCGCGGTGCCGATTTCTCGGGCACATGCTACTACCATGACGCGGTTATCTACGTAAACCTCGGGCGCAACAATCGTTATCCCTACACGCTCGGAACGGGGATCGCGAAGGCCCGCACGACCCGCGGCGGTTGGCGTCGCGAGATCTATTACCTCACCGTCGCCGATGCCGAACAACTCGTCCTGTTCGTCTATCTCCACGAGCTCTACCACTATCTCATCAAGCTGGCCGGGCGATCGCCCCGGCGCAAGGAAGCGATGTGCGACCGGTTCGCTACACGGGTACTCGTGGACGAATACGGCTGCCGATTGCGGGATGCGCGTGGCCGGCCGGTGGCGCGCGAGACGTGGGACTTCCAGAATCTCCACGCATTCGTTGCCGCTGCTCCGACGGAGCGGCAGATGCGGCTGCCGCTGTGTGGTGAGATACCCGTAACGATTCGGGGCGTGCCGGTCGGGCGTCCAGGCCCCCGACCAGCAATCGCAAAGTGCCCCGGCCGGTCGCGCGCCAACCCGCGAGGTGCCATCGGCAACGAAAACGGGCGGGGAACCTGAGCCCCGCTGCGAACCTCCCGGCTACGCGGCCTGTGAAAGGGCGTCGGGCTATCGGAACATGAAAAACGCAACCATGCACTTCGGTCTGGCCAGCGTCCTGCCCGCCGCGGGAGGGGCGGTGCTGTTGGGTGTCAGGTGGGGGATGTCCGCGTTGGCGGCGTACCTCGTCGCGGTCAACGGCGCAACATTTGCGCTGTATGCGTGGGACAAGGCCGCGGCGCGGCGGCAGCGGCGGCGCGTGCCCGAGCGGTTGTTGCACGCGTGGGCGCTGGTCGGCGGAACGCCCGCGGCACTGGTGGCCCAACACCTGCTCCGGCACAAGACGATCAAACGCGGGTTCCAGACGACATTCTGGGTCGTGGCGGGATTGCAGGCCGTGGCGCTGGTGGCATGGTGGCGCCTGGCCCGGGGCACCTGAGTGAACCGGAGTCGAACGCCGGGTTCGGCGCGCCGAAGAAGGGGGCACTATCCGCAACTGAGGCCGTAGTTTGCGAGCAACTCGGCGAGGTCGGCGAGGTCCACGTCGCCGTCACCGTCGAGGTCGCCTTCGTCGTACGTCATCCCCGCGCCGGCGCCGTAATTGGCGAGCATGATCGCCAGATCGGCGAGATCCACGTCCGCGTCGCCGTCGAGGTCGGCCCACAGCCGCACGGTGATGGTGGTGGTCGCGGTGGCCTCGGCGCCGCAGGCGTCGCCGGCGTGCCAGGTGATGACGATGGGGGAGTCGGCGGCGTCGTAGGGTTCGGTGAGGCTGGCCGCGCCGTCGCTACGTTGCCAGCTCAGGTCGAGCTGTTCGGTCGGTGTGCAGTTGTCCGACGCGGTTGCCGTACCGGGGTCGAACGTGACGGTGCACTGGCCGGGATCCGTGAAACGCGTTTGGTCGGAGGGTGGCGAGAGCACGGGGGGCACGCCGTCGATCGTGATCGCGGGCAGGTCGGTCGTGCTCACGAAGACCTCGGCGCCGGACTGGCCGGAGAGGCGGGTTGGCGGGTCGTTGGCTCGAAACGCGACGAGCCCCGCCGAATCGCAATACTCGCTTTGTGCCATGAATTTCAGGGTCGCCATCGCGACGCTGCCGGTCGTCCCCGCGGCGCCGGCGGGGGCCGAGACGGCGTAATCGAGCGTGCCGAGGCTGGCGTCGTCGTGCTCGAAGATCTCGACCTCGAAGGGATCGTTCGGATCGACGGCGTTCGGGTCGGCGGGGTCGGCGGAGACGAGCGTCAACCGCGTGGGATCGTACTGGAAAAAGAACTGTCCCCCCACGATCTCCTGCCCCGCATCCGCGAGGTTGATGTGGACGGTCACGATATCGCCGGTCTGGTAGCAGGTGGCGTCGGTGGTCAGCGTGAGCGTCGCGTGGAACTCGGGCTGGCATTCATCGGGGACCGCATCGCCGTCGAAATCGTTGGACGTTCCGTTCGTGATGTCGCAGGTGTCGAACACGTCGTTGGCGTTGCAGTCGCGTGCGGCGGTGGCGCAGCGGATCAGCCAGTCGCCCGGATAGCCGAACGCCTGAATCTGCGCGGGGGGGGTGGCGTTGGCGGATAGGTCGGTGAGATTGTCACCGACCG
>JALSRY010000461.1 GCA_026984555.1 Phycisphaerae bacterium | reverse complement strand
GCTTCGGTGTCCGCCGCTGGTTTCGGGAAACCGTCGCGCAATGCTTGATGTAAGATGAACGAGCCCGAATACGTTACCGAACAACGACGCCTCAACGCCCTGTGCCGCCGCTGGCGGGCGGCGGGGCGTTTCGCGTTCGATACCGAGTTCATCCGCGACGACACCTTCGACGCGACGCTTTGCCTCGTCCAAGCGACCACCGACGGCGAGATCGCCCTGATCGACCCCACCGCCGGACTCGACCTGGCCCCGTTCTGGGCGCTTGTCACCGACCCCGACATCCTGACGATTGTCCACGCCGGCAAGGAAGATTTCGAGGTCTGCCTGACGAAGACCGGCCACCCCCCGCGCAACGTCTTCGACGTACAAATCGCGGCCGGTTTCGTCGGCCTCGGCTACCCCCTGAGCCTGGCCCGGCTCGTCCACATGGCGCTCGGCCAGCGTATCGCCAAGGGGCAGACGCTCACGGACTGGTCGCGCCGGCCGTTGACGCAGGAGCAACTGCGTTATGCCGCCGAAGACGTTGTCCACCTGCCCGACCTGTACCAGACGCTCGCACGCCGGCTCAAAGACAACGGGCGCATGGCGTGGGCGGCGGAGGAGTTCGCCACCTTCGAACAGGCCACGCTCTACCGCAAACCGGTCGAGCAGCGGCTCTTCAAGATCAAGGGGTCGAAACGGCTGGACGGCCTGGGCCTGCTCGTGCTCGAACGGCTGATCGAATGGCGTGAACAGTGGGCCCGTTCGCGCAACCGGCCGATCCGCGTGATGATGCGTGACGACGTGCTGTTGGCCATCGCGAAACGCCGTCCGACGCGAGCGCGTGACCTCGAAATCCTGCGCGGGTTTCCGCACTCGCGCAAATCGCGGGTCACCCAGCAGGTGCTCGACGTGGTGCGCGAGGCCCTCCAGGCCCCCCCCGAGCAATGGCCCAAGCCGCACGAGGTTCGCGAAGCCGACCCCATGCAAAAAGCGGCCCTGAGCATCCTCGCCGGGTTCGTGCGAGCTGTATGCCACGAGGAACAGCTCGCGCACGAGCTCGTCGGCAGCACCCAGCGGCTCACCGAAATGCTCGACCACCTGCGCGGCCGCGAACCCGAAAAACCCCTCCTGCTTCGCGGTTGGCGCGAAGCGTTCATCGGCCGGCGACTGGTTTCTTTGCTGCAAGGTCGCACGGCGTTGCGGCTGACCGGCTGGCCCGCTCGACTGCGGCTCGACGCAATCCCGCACAAACCCAAGGACAGCGCCCGCCCCCGAACCGGCCGGTCCGTCGCCCGCCGACCACGTCCGACCCCCTAGCCGGCGATCTTTCCCGATCGATCTACTTGCGCACGACCGCCGTCCCGAAGGCGAACACCTCCACGCTCGCGCCCGGGTTTCGCCGCGCGGCACTGCGGATGTTCGAAGTGCCGTAACGCACATTCCAGACTTCGGTAGCCCCGAGTTGGCGGGCCTGTTCCAGCATGCGCAATGTTGCCTCGCGCCGGGCGCGTTCCATCAGCGTTTCGTAAGCCCCCACCTCTCCGCCGACGATGTTCCGCAGCCCCGCGACAAAGCCCTTGAAGTAGTCCGTCGCGATCACGGCATCGCCCGCGACGAACGCCGCCAGCCGCACGGTCTCCGGCCGACTGATCTTCCTGAGGGACACGACGCCCATTCCCAACTGGGCCATCTCCCGCTCGCGCCGAGCCAGCGACGCGAAATGCCGCCGCTCCCGGTACGTGCCAACCGCGAAGCCGAGCGCGAGGAAGAACAGAATCGGCGCAATCTGTTCCCAGAAAATCGCCGGCGTCATCACTCCTCCCCCAGAACCGGCGCCACCGGCTCGTCGTCTCCCAGGGGCTCGATGATGACCGCCGTCCCGTAGGCGTAGAGCTCGGCGGCCCCCTGGGTCACGGCGCTGGTGGTGAAGCGCACGTTGACGATCGCGTTGGCCTGGAGCTGCTGGGCCTGCGCGATCATGCGTTCGATCGCCTGCCGCCGGGCCTCCGTGAGCAGCTCCGTATACCCCTTCAGCTCACCCCCGATCAGGTTCTTGAAGCTCGCGGCGATGTCGCGCCCGACGTGCTTGGCACGGATCGTGTTCCCCTGCACAAGCCCTTTGACTTCCCTGATCGCATACCCGGGCACCGTTTCCGTGTTGACCAGAACCATGAGGCCTCCTTCACTAAAGACAATCGGCAACGTGGCCTTCGTCTCGTTGCTACCTGTCAACCCACCCTGTCGGGGCGATACACGCATGTCCTCCGGCTGCGCCGCGTATTGTACTCCCCGCGCACGCTACTCGGCTTCCTTCTTTTTGTAATGTGACGTCTGAAGCGTCACCTTGAATGTCTTTTTCTTGCCATCGCGAACGACGACTA
>JALSRY010000460.1 GCA_026984555.1 Phycisphaerae bacterium | reverse complement strand
ATGCGTCACATTTCATCTGCGTGCAGTGCCCGCGTGACTCGCTCAGCGCGCTGCACGTCTACCATCCCGATCCGTGGCCCAAGAAACGCCACCACAAGCGGCGGTTGTTCCAGCCGGCGTTCGTCGAGGCCGCCGTCGCCTGCCTGGTCGTCGGCGGGCGGCTCGCGGTGCAAACCGACCATGCCGAGTATTTCGAGATCATCCGCTCACTGTTGCTGGAACGCGCTGACCTGGAACGTGTCGCGTTCGGCGATCCGGTATACGGGATCGACGAGGCGGGGGGGCCGGCCACCAATTTCGAGATCAAGTACCGCAAGGCGGGTCGCGATATCTACCAACTCGCGGTCGTGCGACGCTGCTGATACGCCGCGGTTCGTGTTCCCGCCGTCCGTATCGCCCCTGGTTGGACACCGCGGCGTGATGGTCGCCAGATTCCGGCAGAAAATCGGGTGACAGGAACCTCTCATGGTGCGATACTGTACGCGGTGTGATATGAAAACAAAGAAACGTCCGAATATCGTCAGCGTACATCTCTCGCCGGAATCGAAACAGCGACTCGATCAAGTCTGCGCCACCCGAGGCATGTCGATCAAGATGTTGCTCGGTCGGCTGATTACCTGGTTCGTCGAGCTGGACAAGACCGAACAGTCGATCGTGCTTGGCCAAGTGGAGGTGGACGACGTCCGTTCGCTGGCGGAGCTGGTGCTTCGCCGGCGTAATACCGACAACGGCACCCCTCGAAGAACCGCGGCCAGACGACGCCGCAAGAAATAACGCGGGTTGTCTTCGTCGTGGTGATCGCGTGTTCCGGGGCGGACTCGCGGATGTCGACGCGGTCTCACGCGCGTGTACGGCGCTCGGCGCGTCTGTTCGGCGGGCGGAGTTTGGGGGTGTGCGCAAAAAGCATCCCGGCCCGTGTTCGGACCGGGATGCCGAAGCGTGGGTTGGATCAGGTCGCGGCGCGACTAGACCATTTCCTTGAGTTTCTTGAGCGGGCGCACCTTGACGACCTTCCGGGCCGGCTTGGCTTTGAACATCATTTCTTCGCCGGTGAAGGGGTTGATGCCCTTGCGCGCCTTGGTGGCGGGCTTCTTCTGAACGACGATCTTCATCAGGCCGGGGACGGTGAAGGTGCCCGGACCGCGCGAGCCGAGATCCTTCTTGATCAGTCCGTTGAGGCCGTCGAACATCGCGGCCACCTGCTTCTTGCTCACGCCGGCTTCCTGGGCGAGGTAGGTGAAGATCTCGGATTTGGTGCGCGGCTTGGCAGCAGCTTTCTTCGCAGTTTTCTTCTTGGCCATGTCTTCCTCCTTGCCGGCGGCCCCCTGACCGAATGGGCCGCACGAGACGCTCGTTGTGGCCGCCGATGCAACGCGCAGGGCGGCTGACATCATCCGTGGCGCGGGTCGGGTCGTTTCACGCTACATATACAGAGTGAAACGATACCGCCCCCTACGGTTCCACCGTGGGAACTAATGGCACGCTTTTGCCGTTTCGTCAAGCGTCCTCGCCGAAAAACCCCGGAAAATCGCCGTTTTGAGTCACATTTGGGCTCGTTTGTCGGAAAAAACGCGGCATTTCCCCACATCCCCGCACGACGCATGCGGGTTTCCGCGGGGCGAAGGCCCGCGTGACCGGCGCGACCTCCACTGCGGCGCCGGCCCCGTCGCGCGCGGCGCGGGGAAGACCGCCAACCCGCATATCGGGTACACTTCCACGCGGATACGTGGCCCGCGTCCAGGGTCGCACGCACGGTGCGACGGCGCGGGCCGATCGAACAAACGGGCCGAAGACGCGTCGTCGAGGCTGGTTGCATCCGGCGCGGCGGCGGCGTGGAGGAATGGCAGTGGTCGTTGGCGAACTTACCGAAGAAACCCAGTTGCTGGTCGTTGGCGGCGGTCCGGGCGGGTACGTCGCGGCGCTCAAGGCGGCCGATCTCGGCGTACAGACTACGCTCGTGGATGCCCATCCCGTGCTGGGCGGAGTGTGTCTGCGCGAGGGTTGTATCCCGTCCAAGGCGCTGCTGCACATCGCGCACCTCGTCACCAGCGCCGCCGAAGCCGCGCCGATGGGGGTGCGTTTCGGCAAGCCGAAAATCGACGTGGACAAGGTGCGGGCCTGGAAGCAGGGCGTGGTGGACAAGCTCTGCGGGGGCATCAACACCCTGGCGAAAAAACGCAAAGTGAGCGTCGTGCAGGGACGGGCGGTCTTCGAGGATTCCCGCACGGTGCGACTCGAGGGCGCGAGCGTCAGCCGACTCAAGTTCAAACACGCGATCGTCGCGACGGGCTCGCGCGTCGCGACGCTGCCCGAGGCCGTGTTGCCGCCCGAGTGTTTCATCGACTCGACCGGCGCGCTCGAGCTGGAG
>JALSRY010000459.1 GCA_026984555.1 Phycisphaerae bacterium | reverse complement strand
ATTTTCGCCAAGGTGCGTTTCGTGTACGAGAACCACCCGCCGGCGTTCTGGCGGTTCTTGCGCTGGTGCATGATGCTGCTGGCTCGGCGGGAGTTCCGCTGCACCTTTCCCTCGGTGCGAAAAGCGATCTGTCGCATGACGCCGCGACCGATTCTTTTCATCCACGGCGAGCGCGACTCGTATTTGCCGGTCGAGCAGAGCCAGTTGCTCTACGCCCTCGCGGGCCAGCCGAAATACTTGTGGATCGCACCGCAAGCCCGGCACAACCAGGCCGCCGTCCTCCATCCTCAGCGTTACGCCGACCTCACCGTGCGGTTCTTTGACCGTCACCTGGCGGGGATTCGGCAAGCCGGCGTGGAGGCTGACGTGGTGGGGACGCCGCGGGCCGTGGTCGTCGCGGACCCGGCGCGTGTTTCTTGAGACGTTCCAGCGGAGCCCGGCTCGATCGTATGCCCACGCTATTCGAACGTTTCGCCGCCCGCCTCGCGTATTGGCACGCTCGGCGTGTGTATGGTCGCTTTCTCGCATCGCTGGAGGATGTGCGGGGCGTGCAACGCCGCACGTTGGCGCGCGTGCTCGCCGGCCTGGCCGAGAGCGACTACGGCCGCGTTCACGGGCTCGGCGCCGTGCGCGACGCCCGCGATCTGCAACACGCCGCACCGCTCGTCACATACGAAGACATGGACCCGTACATGCAGCGCATGTGCGATGGCGATTACCAGGCGTTGCTGAACCCCGGCCGCACGGTCCACATGTTCGCCACCAGCAGCGGAACCACCGCGAAACAAAAACTCATCCCCGTTACCAGCGAGTTCGTGCGCCAGTATCGACGAGGGTGGAACATTTTTGGCCTGAAGATGCTCTCCGACCACCCCAACGCGATCCTGCGTCCGATCCTTCAGAGCAGCGGCCGTCATGACGAACGGCATACGCCCGCCGGCGTCCCGTGCGGCGCGATCACCGGCTTGCTGGCCCGCTCGCAAAAAGGAATCGTCAGGCGGTTCTACGTCGGCCGGCCCGAAATCGCCTACATCCCCGACGCGCACGCCAAGTACTACACCCTCATGCGCTTCGGCGTCCTGCGCGATGTGGCGTTCGCCATCACCGCCAACCCCGCGACCCTGATCCGTATGGCCGAAACCGCCGACGCCGAAAGCGAAAACCTCTTGCGCGACGTCCGCGACGGCACACTGTCGGCCGCACTGGTACCCGATGCGTCGTTGCGGCGACGGCTCGAAGCAACGTTACGCCCCCACCCGGAGCGCGCCCGCGCCCTCGAGACGTTGCGCCGGACGCACGGTGTGCTGCGGCCACGCGATTATTGGCAGATCGAGTTCGTGGCGTGCTGGTCGGGTGGGAGCATGGGCCACTACCTGGAGCGCCTCGCCGAATGGTGGGGACCGGTGCCCGTGCGTGACATCGGGCTGTTGGCGAGCGAGGGGCGCGTCAGCATACCCTTCGAGGACGACACGCCCGCCGGCGTGTTGGATTCGCAGGGGGCTTTCTTCGAGTTCATCCCCGCCGAGCGGTGGCACGACCCGGCGGCCCCTACGTTGACCGCGGACGAAATCGAACCCGGGCAGGACTACGCGATCGTGCTGACGAACGACACGGGGCTGGTGCGGTACCGGCTCGGCGATGTGGTGCGCGTTCGCGGCCGCGCGGGTACGACACCGATCGTGGAGTTCCTTTACCGCGCGGGGCGGGTTTCGTCGGTGGCGGGAGAGAAGCTGACCGAGAACCAGGCGGTGGAGGCGGTTCGGGCCGCTGCCGCTATGCTCGGTGTGGCCCCGTTCGAGTTCATCCTCCACCCAGTTTGGTCATCTCCCCCATTTTACCAGATGTACACGACCGCCCAACCTGGTCCCGACTGGGCGGAAACGATCGATCGAATGCTCGGCCAGCAGAACGACGAATACGCCTCACGTCGCAAGTCGTTGAGATTAGGAATGTTACGAGTACGCCACCTCCCGTCGTCACGCCTCGCGGCGCTTGACCACCTCCTGCTTGGGCAACGCAAGTCCTCTGCCGAGCAGTACAAGCGACCGTGTCTCCTCACCGAACGCGATACCGAGATCGTCGCGATCCTCGATCCGAGCGGAAAACGCGCATAAGCTGCTTGTACAAAAGGTGATGCAGGACGCGACCCGTGGGGCGTCGGGTGTGAAATGCGGATTTTTTTCGCCCGCGTCCCCGGCGCGCAAGTTCTCATAACATCCGAAATTAACACTCTTGATGTTAAGATAGATAAGTTTTTATCGCGATTCGTGTGGAAAATCGCGTGAACATGGGTTATCCTTTCTGTCGCCACGCCCCTCTGTGGCCTTGCGGGTGTGGCCCATTCGATACGCTCGTTTCCGTTGGGGCGAT
>JALSRY010000458.1 GCA_026984555.1 Phycisphaerae bacterium | reverse complement strand
CCGGCGCAGGTCGTGCCAGGTGTAGTGTTGCCCGCGGTTGTGCTTGTTGCAGTAGGCCAGCTTGCCGTCGTCGCCGACCAGGACGGCGATGTCGCTGCCGCCGGTGGACTCGATCTCGGGGTTGATCGGGCAGCGCTCGAGAATCAGCAGCGTCTTGTCGCCGTTGCGGCGCTCGGCCTTGACGGCGACGCCGTGCGCTTCGAGCCAGGCCCGCACGCCGGCGGGCGTGTGGTCGAAGCGGTCGGGCACCCCCGTGGCCGGGTTCGGCATTGCCGGCGACGGATCGCGCCGTGGCGCGGCGGTCTCGGACGACTGTCCAGCCAGCGCTTCGAGACGCACGGCCGGAACGACCGTGACCTTGTCGGGCACGCTGACCAGTCGCGCCCGCCGGTGCGGCCGATCCTCCAAGCCGGCGATGTCGCGCAGATCGTCGCCCTTGCGTGAGACCGTGCCGGCGATCTTCGTGATGCGGGCCGGGTTGTGCACCGAGCGATCGACCGCGACCTCGTCGTTGCTGAATCGGTCGGCCAGGGCGGCAAGCACGCGCTGCACCAGGCCGCCGTCGTCCGCGGGCAGGCCCTTGACATGGCGGTCCGAGCAGAGCTCGGGGATTGCTCTGCAATCCTCGTCGCGAAGCGACGCCCGCCACGTCAAGGGCAGGTCGATACGGTAGAGCAGGTGGTAGCCGTTGCCGCTCATGACGACCACCGGCTCGGGCCAGCCGGTAGATGTGAGCTCGGCCGCGATGCGCTCTGCCGTCAGGCGAGCCCGTTCGAGCTCGCTATCGCTCGCGCTGACGCCCGACGGACGGACCGGGTCGACGTCGATCAGCAGCCAGCGCCGGCGGATGACATCCTTGTCCTGCGTCGTCTCGCGGACGCGGCTCCTGATCCGGTTGGCCGAGCGGGCCAGCAGCGCCGGGGCGACCGGGTTGAGCGTGACGTAAATGCCCGGGGCGATGCCGGCCCGGTCGAGTTCAGCGATCTGCGCGGCGGCCTGCTCGAGGGCCGCATACGTGAAGTAGCCCGAGCAGGTGAAGGCGTACTTCGCCCCGGGCCGGTCGCGGCAACCGGGCGCGCGCACCTCGAACACGTCCCCGGGCTCAAAGAGCAGCTCGAGGAAGCAGCGGATGTCCTGGGCGGGATCGTCCTTCATGGCCGCGCCATCTGCTCCTTGATGGTCTGTTCAACCAGGACCAGCGTGATTCGT
The DNA here is from genome assembly GCA_026984555.1 of Phycisphaerae bacterium. Taxonomy (GTDB): domain Bacteria; phylum Planctomycetota; class Phycisphaerae; order UBA1845; family Fen-1342; genus JALSRY01. Next base: position 317 of record JALSRY010000458.1, on the reverse strand, counting down.
TTGTGGATGTCGTGGGCCTCGCACAGGGCGTAGAGCATGACGCGCTGCCTGCCCGCCGGCGGGCTGCCGAGCCCTTCCCGGGCCGGGTCGTCGGGTATCCACACGCCGCGGCGCATGGTCGGGCGCCCGCAGAGAATGCACGGAACGGCAACCGGCGAAGCCAGCAGCAGCGGCGGGACATCGGCGTGCCTAACCATCAGAATGGGACCTCGTCGAGCATCCGCCGCTCGTACTCGTCCTTCGACAGCCAGCGCAGCCAGCGGCCGCACCAGGCGCAGACTTCCTGGCCGGCGTGGGGCCCCGTGCCCGGCTGGATC
>JALSRY010000457.1 GCA_026984555.1 Phycisphaerae bacterium | reverse complement strand
ACCCGGCGAGGAGATTCCGAAACTTGCCGCCGTCTTCCGGCAGCTTCCCCAACTCGCTCAGCAGGCCGCCACCGGCGCGGGTTCGCGCAAGGAGGCGATCGGCAAGCTCGCGGATCTCGTGGCCCGCCGGCTCGATGCCGCTCCCGACGAAGCGTACGACGCTTGGGACGCGGCGTCGCTGTTCGTCGACGCCCAGCGCCAACGCAGCCAGATCTTCAAACAGCCCGAGGTGCTGCGGTACATGGAGCGGCTTCAGCAGCGGTTGCTCGACACGCACATCGTCGGCAAGTCGAACTCGATCGCCGATATCGTCAAGACCGTGCACCGCGAACTGCTGCTCGGCAAACAGGAAGAGTACCGCGTCCCCGACACGCACCAGGCCGTCGCCCAGTGCCTGATCACCTACCAGAACAGCCACCGGGCCAACGACCTGTGGCATTTCGTCACCCCCGACTATCGCACCTCCTCGATCTGGGTCCAGCTCACCAGCGGCGACAACAAGGACATGACCGCGGTGGCCAGCGCCGTCGAGGACTTTTTCAAGAAAAACCCGCCCCCGGAGGGCATTAAGCACGAGTGGTTCGGACTGACCTACATCAACGTGATCTGGCAGGACAAGATGGTCTGGGGCATGTTCCAGGCGTTCGCCGGCAGCTTCCTGGTCGTGTTTCTGCTCATGACGATCCTGTTCCGCTCGGCGCTGTGGGGCCTGCTGTCGATGGTCCCGCTCACGCTGACGATCTTCGCGATCTACGGCGGCGTCGGACTCGTCGGCAAGGCCTACGACATGCCCGTGGCGGTGCTCTCCTCGCTGTCCCTGGGGCTGGCGGTGGATTTCGCGATCCACTTCCTCGCCCGCGGACGCCGCTTCTTCCTCCAGTACGGCTCGTGGGAAAAGACCGCGCCCATCGTCTTCGGCGAACCCGCCCGGGCGATCACCCGCAACATCATCGTCATCGCCCTGGGCTTCACGCCCCTGCTGTTCGCGCCGCTGATGCCCTACAAGACGGTCGGCGTGTTGCTGGCCACGATTCTGGCGTTCTCTGGTGTCGCCACGATGTTGATCCTCCCGGCACTGATCCGTCTGCTCGAAAAACCCCTCTTCGCGGTACACACCAGCCGCGGCGTGACGTGCAGTTGCGTCACTTGCATCGCTTCGGCCGCGGCGTTCGTCGCCCTGGTGGCGGTCAATCTCCACCAGTACGCGGGCATGGCCTGGATGGAGCTGACGTGGGGCAGCGCCATCGCCGTCCCGGTGTTCACGATCGCCTGCGGCCTGCTCTCGCGCCGGGCCGCGTGCAAGACCCAAACCCTTTCGGAAGGAGAATCCGCATGAAACGCATGGCATACGTCGTCTCGATGTTCCTGGCGGCGGGGCTGCTCGCCCGCACCGCCGCGGCCCAGGAAAAACTCACGGTCGAGCAGATCGTCGAGCGGGCCAACCGCGTCGCCTACTACCAGGGTGCCGACGGCCGGGCCCAGGTCTCGATGACGATCGTCGATGGACAGGGCCGCAAACGCCACCGCCAACTCACGATCCTGCGCCGTGACGAACCCGACCCCTCCGGCAAGAAGGGGGACGATTATTGCGGCGACCAGCAGTTCTACGTCTACTTCCACCGGCCGGCCGATGTGAACAAGATGGCGTTTCTCGTCTGGAAGCATCTGGACAAGGACGACGACCGCTGGCTCTATCTCCCCGCGCTCGATCTGGTCAAGCGCATCAGCTCGGCCGACAAACGGACCAGCTTCGTCGGCTCCGACTTTTTCTACGAAGATGTTTCGGGCCGGCACATCACCGACGACAAACACGAGCTGGTCGAGACCACGAAAAACTACTATGTCCTCAAGAATACGCCCAAAGACCCCAAGACGGTCGAATTCGCATACTACAAGATGTGGATTCATCGCAAGACGTTCATCGTGGTCAAGACCGAGTACTATGATGCCCAGGGCAAGAAGTACCGCGCCTACGCGGCCGAAGCGGTTAAGACCATCCAGGGTTTCCCCACGGTCGTCAAGGCTCGTATGAGCGACCTGCGTACCGGCGGATATACCGAAATGCAGTACAGCAGCGTAAAGTACAACGTCGGCTTGCCCAAGGAGATCTTCTCGGAACGCTACCTCCGCAAGGCACCACGCAAGTATCTCCGGTAGCGACGCGCGAGGACGAACGCTACGACGAGACCGGCGGCAACCAACCATCGACCCCGCGCCGCGGTACCGATGTCCAACCGGCCCGTCGGGCGAAGGGTCCATGACGTGCCTTGTGGCACCGGCTTCCGGTTATGTGGCACCGGCTTCCGGTTATGTGGCACCGGCTTCCAGTTGTGTGGCACCGGCTTCCAGTTGTGTGGCACCGGCTTCCAGCCGGTGGAAACCGGGCAGCCAGGCGCAATGGCACCAAGACAACCGGGCAACGAGACAAGGGACGCACGTAGCAAGGTGACGGTCGCAATGCCAGCAGCATCCGGTTTGTACATGGTGGAACCACCAGCGGTACGCTTTGCCCCGGTTCCGCGGTTACGTGGTTTCCTGGTCCAGTGAGAGGACGCCCGACATGGCGCAGCATGTTCGACAGACGTTGTTGCTGTTCATCACGCTTGCCCTCGCGGTCGCTCCGGTGCTTGCCCAGAGCTCGGATGACGAGCCGCCGCTGCCGGCCGGACTGGAGGAGTCGAGCCCCGGGACACCCCCCGCGGACGAGCCGCCGCTGCCGGCGGGTTTGAGCGAGACGGCTTCCGAGCCTTCCGGCGGCGAGCCGGCCTTGCCGGCCGGGCTCGGGGGCGAGGAAACGCCCGAGGCGGCCGACCAGGAGCCGGCTCTGCCCGAGGGGCTCGGCGGCGAATCCGACGAGGAGCCGGCGGGCGCCGAATCCGCCAGCGAGAAACCCGCGCTGTGGGAGTGGCTCGACATCACCGGCTTTTGGGAAATCCGTGGCGGCGTGCGCACCCAGCGCGACAGCCACGAACGCGACGCCTCGATCGGGGAAACGCGGTTCGAGCTCGAATGCGAACACGCTTTCTCCGACAAACTGAGCTTCAAACTCACGGCCGACTTTCTGTACGACCAGGTGCTCGACCGGCACAAGGTCAACCTGGAACGCGGCCGCGGGTGGCTCGACCTGCGCGAGGCGAGCGTGACGTTCTCGCCGCTGAGCTTCATGGATGTGAAAATCGGCCGCCAGGTGCTCACGTGGGGTACGGGCGACCTGGTCTTCCTCAACGACCTGTTCCCGAAAGACTGGCAGGCGTTTTTCATCGGTCGCGACGTGGACTACCTCAAGGCGCCTTCCGACGCGATCAAGATCAGCCTCTTCAGCGATCTCGCCAACTGGGACATCGTGTACACGCCGCGGTTCGATGCCGACCGCTTCATCACCGGCGAGCGCATCTCCTACTACAACCCGCTGCTCGGTACGCGGGCCGGACGCAATTTCATCCAACGCCCTGATCGGCCGGCGGACTGGTTCCGCGACGACGAGTGGGCCACCCGCGTTTCGAAAAACATCCGCGGGTTGGAGCTGGCCGCCTACGGTTATTGGGGCCGTTGGAAGAGCCCCGCCGGCATGAAGCTCCGCACGCTCCAGGCCACTTTCCCGCGACTGAGCGTGTACGGCGGCAGCGCACGGACCCAGATCGTCGGAGGCATCGCCAACGCCGAGGTCGCGTATTACGACTCGCGCGAAGATCGCTCGGGCCGTAACCCCTTCGTGGACAACAGCCAGATGCGCTTCCTCGTCGGCTACGAGCGGCAAATGCCGGAAATCGCCACCGATCTGACGCTCGGCATGCAGTATTACGTCGAGTGGATGCTCGACCACGACGCCTACACGCGCACCCTCCCGCCGTTCATGCCCGCCAAGGACGAGGTCCGCCACGTCCTGACGTTCCGCGTGACGAAGCTGCTGATGAATCAGAACCTCACGCTCTCGCTGTTCGCGTTCTACAGCCCCAGCGATCACGACGCCTACCTGCGACCCAACATCTCCTACAAGATCGACGATCACTGGACCGCGGAGATCGGCAGCAACGTGTTTTTCGGAAACGACGAGTACACGTTCTTCGACCAGTTCGGCCGCAACACGAACGTCTATCTGGGGTTGCGCTACGGTTTCTGAGCGAGCCCCGCGGGCGCGTCCCCCGTGTCGCCCGCCGGGCTGCCCGCCTCGCGCGGATGTCACGCCACGAAAAATCGCCTCCCGCGGTTTACAACGCGGCAGGATTGCGGTTTGCTACACGCAGCCCGTGCAATTCCGGTCCGCTCAGGAGGAGATCGTGATGAAACGTAGCTCTTGGATGTTGACGGGGCTGGTGGTGTTGCTCGCCTGTGGCTGCGCGAAGAAAAACCAACACACGCGCGTGACCAACGAAGAGCCCTACACGCCCCCCCAGCACACGACGCTGGACAGCATGGATGCCGCCCCCGCGTCGCCTTCGTACAACTACACCACGACGGCGGACAGCCACGCGACACCCACCTACACCACCACGTACACCACGCACGCCACGCCGACCGCCGCCGCCTCGGCTCCCCCGGCCAAGCCGCCAGCCCCCGCCACCGGCGCCGATGATCAGCCCCTGGCACCCGTCGGCGGGAAAACATACGTGGTGCGCAAGGGAGACACGCTGTACGGGCTCGCCCGGCGGTTCTACCACGACCAGTCGCGATGGCGCGACATCTACAACGCCAATCGCGCCCAGCTCGCGAGCCCCAATCAACTGCGTGTCGGGATGAAACTCGTCATCCCGTAACCGGCGACAACCGGCGACTTCGTGCCCCCGTGCGCGGTTCCGGGGCACGCCGCCCCCCGCGCACGACGCGCAGGGGCCCGGCCCACCAGGGTCGGCGGCGGCGGTGTGCCAGGATTTGCCCCGCATTGCCGTTTTTGGGGAACTTCGCCCCTGCCGATGAGTACCATATTGCGGAAGTGGCCAAAAGCCGTAAACTAATAGATGGAGCCAGCGGGCGTCTCCCCGACGCCGATAACGGAGAACTGCCATGAAACGAATCGTTCTCGCGGGTGTGGTCGTTGCGTTTTTCGCCTCGACGGTGTTGGGGCAGCTATCGACCGGGAATTCCGTCCGCGCCGTCAGGGCTCGGGTGCCCGAGACCCTCAAGAACCTCAGCGAACGCATCAACGAGGTTTCGTTCCAGGATGCGCCCCTTGACCAGGTGATGAGCTGGCTCAGCGGGCTGACTCCCATGAACGTCGTCGTCCGCTGGCAGGTACTCGAAGACGCCGGCATCGAACGCGACAAACCCATCACCATGCAGGTGCACGAGTTGCGCCTATCCCAGGTCTTGTGGATGATCCTCGACGAGGCCGGCGGAACCGACATCACGCTCGCCTACCGCGCCAGCGGCAACCTCCTGATCATCTCCACCGCCGAAGACCTCGGCAAGGAAATGGTCGTCAAGGTCTACGACGTCAGCGATCTGCTCGTCAAGGCCCAGGACTTCTACGGCGCCCCCCACATGGACCTCTCCAACCAGCAGAACAACCAGGGCCAAGGCGGCGGCGGAAGCATCTTCAGCAACAGCTCCGGCGGCGGGTCGAACCTCGACAACCAGCAGCAACAGGGGCGCAACGGCGAAAACGACAACGCCGACATCAAGGAACTCATCAACCTGATCGTCCAGACCGTCGAGCCCGACAGTTGGGCCGATAACGGCGGCAACGGCACGATCCAGCCGTTCCGCAATCTGCTCGTCGTGCGCAACAACCTGCTCGTGCATCAGCAGATCGGCGGGTACGTCCAGGAGTCGCGCTAGGCCGCTGTCCCCCGGCGTTTGTCGGACGCGGTGTCAAAGGTAACGGACCCAATCGCGCGGTCACGTCGCCTCGCCGGGCGACGTGGCCGCGTGCTTGCTATCCGCGGTGTTCCCCCGGTTTCCGGCCCACCGAGCGAAATGGAATGCCTCGCACCGGCGAACTGCTCTGGTACGTACTCTGGATCACGCTGATCGCGGTCGGTGCGCTCCTGATCGCCATCATCGCGTCCCGGATCGTGCGCAAGCGGCTCGAACCCCCCGATCGCTCACCCAGCTTCACCCTCCAGGATCTACGCGAACTGCGCGACAGCGGACAAATCACCGGACCCGAGTACGAAGCCATGCGGGCCGCCATCATCGGTCAGGCCCACGCCCAACCGGATCCCCCCGCGCCGAAACGCTCCGAACCGCGCGGCCTGCACCCCGACGAGCCGCCCCGGCCCGGCGGCGCGGACGAACCTCATTCGCCCGAAGAGCGCGACTAACCCCGCACACGACGCCTTGGAGCAAGCTGACGGCTCCCGCGTCGCGAACGCGACACTTCACGCCTGCGCTACGGCGTTTCACCATGCCAGGGCTGTCGTGCGGCGAACCGGTCGAGGTGTTTCTGCAAACGCGCCGCCAACGCCGCGTCACCCCGCTTTCGTGCGATTTCGATCGCCCGCTCGGCGGCCCTCATCGCACGGTCGTATTCGCCGAGTTCGGCGTAGGCGCAAGCGAGCGTGTCGAGTACGAGCGGGTCGCGCGGACGCTGGCGTGCCAATCGCCGAGCCAGGGTCACGGCCTCACGACCGTCGCGCAGGGCCGCGTCCGGACACGTCGCCAGTATGCGGGCAAGCGTGTGGGCGTAACGCAGATTCGTCGGGTCGGTTTCCAAGCCCGCGCGGCACCGCCGCAGGGCTTCGCGCCATTGCCCGCACCGGACCAGCGCCTCCGCGAGGCGGCCGCCGGCGCGGAACGCGTCCGGTCGCTCGCGCTCGATCGTGCGGTATTGGCGGACGGCTTCGGCCCAGCGGCCCAGTTTGCCCAGCAGGTCGGCGTATACCAGCCGGGGCTCGACCGCCAGCGGCGAAATCGAGATCGCCCTGCGCAGGCACCGCTCGGCCTCGGACGGATCGAACCGCGCCGGCGAGGCGTAGATTGCGCCGAGATTGAGCCACGGCGTGATCCAGTCCGGTTCAAGCTGCGTGGCCTTGCGCAGTGCGGAGATCGCTTCGTCGAGGTGCCCCAGCCGGGCCAACGCGGCCCCCAGCTCGCCCCAGCCCTTCGAACGTAGTGGGTCGGCCTCGATCGCCTCCCGATACTTGACGACCGCGCCCTCCGTGCGGTGAATCCGTTGCAACGCCGTACCCCAGCTCGAATACGCTTCGGCCCGGGCGCCGGGAGTCCGGGCGGTCTGTTCGAAGTATTCCGCGGCGCGGGCATAATCCCCTTCTCGCGACGCCAGGATCCCCAGGTTCAACGACGCGATCCACGCATGCGGGTTGGCCGCCAGCGTATCCTCCCACAATCGACGGGCGTCGGCGAAACTCCGCGCGTGGTCATGGCTTCGCACCCCCAACGCCACCAATACGACCGCTCCCGCGACCCGACGACAAACGCGCGCCGCTGCACGGTGCCGCGCCCACGCCCGCAGCAGCCACGCCGCGGCCGACGTGTACAGCACGATGAAACCCAGGCAGCCCAGGTACTGGAAATGGTCGGCGACCCAGGAGAATCGGTGCGGGTAGACGTTGAAGAATCCTAACGCCGGGGCGAGCGTGACGGCGGAGAACGCCAACAGCAGCAGCGGGCCCCAGCCCCATCGCCGCCGGCCCAACCACGCCACCGCCGCCACCAGCACGCATCCCGCCAGTGGCAGGTACGCCGTCCAGGTCTCCGGGTCGATCTGCCATCGCGGGTAGATGAAGATCAGCGGATGCGGCCAGGCGATTTTGCCGGCGTAGAAAAGAAACGCCCGCGGCGCGACCAGCAGCGTCCGCTGCCACAGCGGCAAGCTGAATTCCGCACCGCCGGCGCCGACATGCGTTCGCTCCAGGTAGGCCGTCAGCAATCCCGCGCACACTCCGACGACGAACAAAGGCGTCAGGGCCGCCCAGACCCGCCAGCCGACACGCCGCCGGCGGTAGACGAGCAGCAGAACCAGCACCACCGGCAACGAGCAGGTCACCGTCTTGCTCAGCAAAGCGGCGCAGAAACACACCAGCCCCGCCACGTACCACCACGCGCCCGCTTGCCGCCCCTCGAGAAAACGCAGCAATGCCGCCAGCGCCAGCAAGTAGAACACGCCCGAGAGGACATTCTTGCGCTCCGTGATCCACGCCACCGACTCCACTTGGACCGGGTGCAACGCGAATACGGCGGCGACAAACCACGGCGCGGGGATTCCCACGCGCCGGCCAATACGCCACACCAGCAGCGCGCTCAATGCGTGAAGCAGGACGTTGACGAGGTGGTACCCGAAAGGGGCCAGCCCCCACAGCCGGTACTCGACCCAGAACGAGCTGTACACCAACGGGTAATACTGCGGCGTATGGATACGCAGGCGGCGCGCGTCGCCGTCGTAGTGGAGCTCCCAGATCGCCCGCAATCCCGCGGGTGTCTGGACGAGGGGGTTTTCGGTGAGGTATTGATCGTCGTCCCAGATGTAACCCGAGCGCATCGCGGGAACATACGCCGCCAATGTCGCCGCCACGATCACCAGACCCGCACCCGCCGTGCGCCAACGGCACCGCGGGCGCCGGCGGTGGTCGAGTCCCTCAGGCGTGTGCGTGCGGTCGTCCATCGTCACCCACTGCATCGGCAACGCGTCCGTGCCGACCTGCCCGGCACGCCCGGCGACGCGCCGATTTCGTAACCAGCGCCAGCGTAAAAGCTTGCAGCGTTGGCGGCAAGGCTCAGGATCGGCCGCGGGGGTTGCCGATAGCATGAGCGACCGGGCGGTGGGTAAACGCCCGGCAAGGCCCGCGCGCCGGTGGTCGCCACGCCGCGGGTGGACGAAAAACATGTGTTTTCGAGGAGTGTTCGAATGTTCTGGGTCTTCCTTACCGGATTGCTTTTCGCGTTGTATTCGGCCCTTCAGGCCTACGCGTAACCTCGAACGGAAGCGACAACGCGAACGGCCGCGGTGCCGTCACGTCGCCAGAAGCCGCCATACACGCAGAACGTCGCGCAGGGCACCGGGGTCGTGCGTCCGGATGTACGCCGCACCGTGCAACGCCGCCCAAAGCTCGCTGGCGAGCGTGGCGGGGCCGCGCTGATCCGGGGGGCGGGGCGAGCCGCCGTCGGCCAGTACCGCCCCGAGGAAACTCTTGCGCGACGTGGACACCAGCAGCGGGCACCCGAATGCGCCCAGCCGCGGCAGCGCGCGCAGTGTCGCCAGACTCGCTGCGGGGCGGCTGCTGAGAAAAAACCCCATCCCGGGATCGAGAATCAGCCGGTGACGCCCGATGCCGGCCCCTGCCAGCTCCACGATACGCCGCGCGAAGAACCGTTCAATGGCAGCGACGATATCGGCCCCGGCGTCGGAGTCTCGACGCGCGCGGGCCTCGGGTGAGCACGAGTGCATCAGAATCAGCCGGGCGTCGGAATCGCGCACGGCGGCAACCGCTTGCGGGTCGCGCAGCGCGGTCACATCGTTGATATACGCCACCCCGAGCTCGAGTACCCGCCGCATCACCTCGGGCCTGTAAGTATCCACCGAGATCGTGATACCGTCGGCGTGGAGCTGTCGGATCACCGGTGTGAGACGGGCGATCTGTTCGTCGGCGGGGACGTCTTCCGCATCGGGGTGCGTGGACTCGGCGCCGAGGTCGATGATGTCCGCGCCCGCGGCGACAAGACGCCGGGCGTGCGCCACAGCCGCCTCGGGCGCGAGGTACCGCCCCCCGTCGGAAAACGAGTCGCGGGTGAGGTTGACGATGCCCAGCAGGCGAGGCGCTGCGCCGGCGTTCATGGCGGCCTCCGGGATCGGCCGAATCGTGCTTGCAATTCTCATCGCGTCGTGGATCATGGTACCGAGTTTCGGGCGTTTTTCCCGCCTTCCGGCCACCAAGCAGGCCCTGCCTGCGCCACAGGAGCGATCGCGTGACCACCAAAGACGTTATCCGCCACAGCCTCGAAACGGCGCGTACCATTCTCACGACGTACATCGGCGACCTCAGCGACGCCGAGCTGCTGATTCGCCCCAACGATCAGGCCCACCACATCGCGTGGCAGCTCGGGCATCTCATCAACGCGGAACACGACATGATGACCAGCGCCGGCTACGAGATGCCGCCGTTGCCCGAGGGCCTCGCCGAGAGCTGTACGCCCGAAGCAGCGGCCTCGTGCGATCCCGCCCGGTTTTTCACCAAGGAGCAGTATCAGGCGTGGCTCGCCGTGCAACGCGGCGCCACGCTGGCGGCGCTGTCCGCCGCTTCGGAGAGCGATCTCGACCGCGCCGCGCCGGAGGCCATGCGATCGTACGTGCCCAGCGTCGGCGGGGTCTTCAACATGATCGGGCTGCACGATCTCATGCACGCCGGGCAGTTCGTTCCCGTGCGGCGAAAACTCGGCAAGCCGGTTCTGATTTGAGTAGTCGGGGTATGGCAGCGGATTGGCCCGCAGACGTTCCCCCGGACTACACCGCGGGCGCGCCTGCGACGTTTCCTGCGCACGTGTGGCAATGTCGCGGCCACTACCGTTTCGCCGCCCCGCCGGGCAACCGCGAGACCCACCGAACTGCGGGCTTGACGCCCTCGCCGCAATCCACGATCATTTCTGTTATCGTGCCTACCACAACAAAGGGGGTAGCATGTCCGCGAACGACACCTACGCCGTCCCGCCGCACCCGGAACCTGATCGTGTGGACCCAACCGGCACGCTCATTGCCGACGTCGTCTGTCGCCGTTGCGGGTACAACCTTCGCGGCCTCAACGAACACGGGCGCTGTCCCGAATGCGGCACGCCGGTCGGCCTGTCCACCTACGGCGATCTGCTGCGCTACGCCGACCCGGACTGGGTCGAAAAACTCGCCCAGGGGATGTCGATCATCCTGTGCGGCATTGTGCTGGGGTTTGTCGGAGGGTGTCTCGGCGGCCTCGCGGGAACGGGCGCCGGCACCGTGTTCCAACGGCTGATCGCCACCGGCGCCCAACTCGTCGCGGTCATCGGCGCCTGGATTCTGACGACGCCCGACCCCAGCGGCATCGGTGAGGATCGTTACGGCAACGCTCGCAGGGTCGTTCGTTTCGGGTTCATCTTCGGCGTGTGCGGCCAACTGCTGTGGGTGATGCAAGGGCTATGGGTGGTGCAAGGGACGATTTCG
>JALSRY010000456.1 GCA_026984555.1 Phycisphaerae bacterium | reverse complement strand
CAACAACCACCCGCCCAACCGCGGGTCGGTCCCGGACGACACGCCGCCGCACTGCCCGCGCTTCCCGGACAACGCGCGGTCGGCGGCCGGCCAAACCAGCGCAAAAAGCACCCCCGGCCCGCAAAAGAGCAGAAACAACGGGATGCCGACCGCTTGCCACGCCAGGGGCATCGCGTCTTCGCCACGGGTGACGGCGGCCTGCGATCGCGCCGTCGCCCAGGCGGTTGCGGGGAGGTTGACATCCGCCACCACCCACAGCGCCGCCGCACACGCCAGAAAGCCGCCCACAGCCGGCCACAGGCATCGCTGCATCCACCGGCGCCGTTCGCCAGGGGCCGTGGCGAGCAGGGTGGCGACCAGGACGATGAGAGCGATCCAGACATGCACGAGGCTGACCAGGCAGGCGCACGCGGCCGTGGCGCCCGCCGCCGCCGCTACCCACGCACGGTTGCGGCGCCAGCCGAGTAGCCAGAGGTAGAGGCAGGCCGCAACGGTGAGCAACTGGGCGGGATCTTTTCCGGGCGCGAACATGAACGTGGCGGGTGTGAACAGGCACGTCACCATGAAAACCCCCGACGATGCTGCGGGGAAAAAGAGCCGCCCGACCCCGAACAGCAACGGCGCCGCCAGCAACCACAACAGCAGCAACGCGAGCGCGTAGCCCATCGCGAGTGTGGCCTTGGGCCGATCCTCGGGCGGCAGATCGGGTTCCCCGACGAGCCGATACACCGCCCGTGAAAGCGCCGGCGACGATTCCAGCATGTGCGCGACAGCCACCGCCAGCAGCGTTGCCCCCGGCGGATTGCTGATGACACGCGTCCCCTTCATCTCCGCCACCGGCGTCCGCGCCCGCCGCGGAAACGCCCGCAGGTACCGCCTCACCCCCGTTCGTTCCACGTGCAACGCCTCGATCAGGAACGCACCATCGTGCGACGGCGAAAGCATGTTGAAAAATGTCTGCGAGCGAAACTGTGGCGGCGCCGTGAACACCCAGCTCCCCAGCACCAGCGTCGCGCCGGCCAGCGCCACCCCACCCAACACGTGGTACACCCGCCGTGGCTGGAGTAGCAGCCACACCCCCCCGGCCAGCACCACCCCCATCCCCAGCGCCGGCGGCAAAGCCCCCAGTCGCAGCGTCGTCAGCGGCGAATAGCGGTAAAGGAACTTGCCCGGCTCGCCCAACGGCACGTCGAACGCACGCAGCACGAACAGCACGCCCACAGGCAGCAATCCCGCCACCAGCAACACGTAGACGGCCGTTCCAACCCCCGTTTCTCGTTTCGGTCGATCAGACGCGCTCATAGCGGCTTCGCCCGGGGTTGATCGGTCGCCACGCCGGCGGATGGTTCTGCGGGAGCCAGCTCGCGAATTCTTCGCATCACCAGGTCGGCGACCTCCTGCGCCGCGGCCCGGTCACGCCGACGATCCGCAAACGCGCTCACGTCGATCGGCCGCCCATAACGAATCCGCACCCGGTGCCGCACGAAAAACGACGCGAACGGATTGTCGAAATACCGCGTGCCGCTGATGTGGCACGGCACGATCGTCGCGCCGCTGCGCAACGCCAGCAGCCCCACCCCCCCGCGGACCTCCGGCGGCGGCTCCCCCGGCACCTCGAACGTGCCCTGCGGAAAAATGCCCAAACACCCACCACTACGCAGCAGTTTCAGACAACCCGCCAAGAACGACTTGCTCGGGTTCTCGCGGTTGATCGGCACGCACCCCACCAGCCGCATGAACCACCCCGCGATCGGTCGCTCGTAATACTCCCGCGCGACGATGTAGCTTACCGTCCGGTACGGCAACGTCGCCTGGATGATGAGCGGGTCCACGCCCGCGGTGTGATTGGCGGCGATGATCACCGGCCCCCGCCGCGGAACCGTGCACGGCCCCTCACGCCGCGCGCGACACCAGAAAAACACGAAAAAACGCGCCACCTGCCAGATCAGCCACAACACCGGCGGAAAGACCGCCCGCCGCATGTACACCCGCCACGCCAGCACCATCCCGGCCCCCAGCCCCAGCCCCACCAGCGCGAGCAAGTAGGGAACATATTGATCGAGATTGGCGATGTGTGGCAGGCCCAGCGCTCCGGTGGCCAGCGCCATCGCGGCCATGGTCGTCGTATCGGACACGCCGAACACCCGTCCGCGCCGCGCGTCCGGCACGAATCGCTGGATCACGACCATCACGGTGATGAGCAGTGCCGCCCCATGCACACCGATCATGAACAACGACGCGCCGGTGAACACGCGCCCGAGCTTGAAGACGTAGGCGGCATCGAGCGCGAGAATCCACGCCGCCCCCCCCGAAAGCCCCCCGAGTACCGCCAAGGGCAGCGGCAACGCCTGCCCGAACACGGTCATCACCCCCGCCCCGAT
>JALSRY010000455.1 GCA_026984555.1 Phycisphaerae bacterium | reverse complement strand
GCGGTAGGTTTCGACGGCGGTGTGTCCGTCGGCGGCCACGAGCACTTCGTAGCCCAACCGCTCGAGCGAAGCCCGCGCCACTGTGCGCACGACCTCCTCGTCGTCGGCCAGCAGGATCGTCCCGGCCTTGTGCGCGCCGGCAGGTGGCGCGAGCGACCGGCGAACCGCCGGCTTCTCCCGCGTCGAGGGGAACACGAGCGTGACCGTCGTGCCACAGCCGACCCGGCTGGTGACGTGGATCGCTCCGTGGTGTGCCCGCATGATGCCGACGGCCGCCGCCAGCCCCAACCCGCGCCCGGTGAACTTCGTCGTGAAAAACGGGTCGAAAATCCGCGCCAGCGTTTCGGCGTCCATGCCGCAGCCGTCGTCGCTCACCTCGATCACAACGTGACGACCGGGGGCGAGATCGCCGCCCAGGTACGCGGAGGCGAGAAACTCCTTGTCGACGTGGCGTGCGGCGACACGCAGCCGGATTTCGCCCGCGCCGTCGGAGAGCGCTTCCGATGCGTTGGTCACGAGGTTCATCGTGACCTGGCGGACCTGGGTCGCGTCGGCGGCCACCAGCGGCAGGTCGCGCCCGAGCTCGAGCCGCAGCCGGGCCTTCTTCGACACGCTCGCCAGCAGCAACTGCCGCATGTCCGCGATGACCCGTGACAAATCGAGCGGCTCGACGACGAACCGCCCGCAACCCGAGTAGGCCAGCAGTTGGCGAGTCAGGTCGGCGGCCCGGCGGGCAGCTTTCTCGATCCGCTCCAGCGGTTCCCAGATCGGCGAGCCTGGCGAGAGCTGATCCATCGCCAGGCTCACGTTGCCGAGCACCCCGACGAGCAGATTGCTGAAATCGTGGGCCACCCCGCCCGCCAGCAGTCCCAGACTCTCGAGTTTCTGCATGTGCTGCACGTGAGACTCGATTTGCTTGCGGTGCTGCTCGAGCCGGCGGCGCTCGCTCACGTCACGCACGACCGCGATGACGAACCGCCCCTGTTCGTTCTCGCCGGCAGAAAGCGAAATCTCGATCGGAAACTCCGTGCCGTCGGCACGCAGCGCCGGCAGTTCGAGCACCCGCCCGATCGCACCGTCCGGTTTTCCCTCCGCGAAAAAACCACGCAGGTAGTTGCGGTGCTGGGGCCGATAGCGCTCGGGCATGAGCAAATCGACGGGCCGGCCGATCATCTCCTCGGCCGAACGCCCGAACATCTCCTCGGCGGCCTTGTTGAACAGCGTAATGCCCCCGTCGGGTCCGACGGCGATCATCGCCTCACGCGTCGCGTTGATGATCGTGCGCAGCAGCGACTGACTGCGCCGCAGCCGCGCCGCCGCCTGCTTCGCGTCGGTCACGTCGATCATGGCGATGTGGCATTCACGCGGCGCACCGTCGGCATCGTGGATCGCGACGCACTCGAGCCGAGCGCAAAACGTGCGCCCGTCCGCCCCCACGAAACGAGCTTCCAGCGGCACCTCGGCCCGCCCCCGGCAAACACCCGCCAGGTGGACCTTGAGATCCTCGAGGTCTTCGGGAAGCACGAAACGCGTGATCTCGCGGCCGACGAGCTCGGCGGGCGGAACCCCCAACATGCGGGCGGCCTCGTCGTTGACCTCCTGGATTCGGCACTCGGGAACCAGCGTTACATAGCCCACCGGCGCGCGGTGAAAGAGCATGCTGTAGCGATCATGCGCCTCCCGGAGCCTGGCCTGCACCTGGCCGAGTTCGCCACCTTCGACGCCGGGTCCGCCGGGCGCCGTCGGCGAACGGCTGGACGCCGCGCCGGCGGCGTGCGCCTGGTCTGCGGCGGCTGGCTGCCGGGGGTTGGAAGTGACGTCCGGGGATCGCGGCGAGTTTTCGTGTGCTTGCTTGCGTCCTGCCATGACATGCCCGCCTGGTATCGGCCCAAACGATCGCACGTAATCCTATTCGCCGCGACGCTCCAAGGCAAACGCGGCGGCGGCGTGCGCGTGTGCGCGCCAAGGGCGTGATCGCGGGTTTGCGCCGAGCGGTTCGACCGCTCGCGTGGCGGCCTTATCGGCCGGTTCCGCGGTCCAGCGTCCCAGATTAACTCGAACCGGCCGCGTGTCTTACGCGAACGGGCCGCGTGGGCAACCTTCTCGCCCGCGTATCCGATACACATAGCGAAAAAGCAGCCGAGCGGGCGTACCGCCTCGCCCGACCGTCGGCGGATCGAAAGCGAGGGTTTCGTGCCTCATGAACGTACACAATCCGCGCAGGGTTGGCGGGCGCGACCCGTGGGGCTGACGACCGCTGTGCCCGCGGGCGTTGGGTGGACCGCCTCGGCCGCTCCGGCGCAGGTCGCCGAGCACACCCTTCGCAACCTCGGGTTGCCCGCGTTGCCGGTGGTCGGCGAGTCGGCGCAGGCCCTGCTGGCCCGGCTCGCCCAACATGCGGATGCGCAAGAGCTGCTCGAACGGAGCATGCTCGAAGCGGTGGCGTCGCTGGCGAAGGCCGTGGAGGCCCGCGACCGTTACACCGGGGGGCATTGCGAGCGGGTGGGCTGGCTCGCCGGGCTCGCTGGGCGGGCGCTGGGGCTCCCCCCGGACGAGTTGCAGATGCTGGAGTGGGCGGGCCTGCTCCACGACATCGGGAAGATCGGCGTGCCGGAGGAAGTCCTCAACAAGCCCGGTCCGCTGACGGACGCGGAGTTCGCCATCATCAAACGGCATCCCCGGATGGGATACGAGGTTCTGCGACCGCTGTCGGGCCTGGGCCCGGTGCTCGACGCGGTGTTGTATCACCACGAGAACCATGACGGTTCCGGGTATCCCGAGGGGCTTGCCGGTATGCGGATCCCCCCGTCGGCCCGCATCCTCCACGTCGTGGACATTTTCGACGCGCTGACTTCGACACGCTCCTACCGCCGGGGCGTGAGCGTGGACGAAGCGGTCGGCGTGTTGCGGGCGGGTTCCGGAACCGTGACCGAGCCGCGGGTGACGGCGGCGTTCGTGCGGGCGCTCGAGCGGTTGATGCGCGAACAGCACGCGGCATTTTGCCGGCGGTTCGCGCACCTGAGTCCCCCGGAAGCGGTCGCCGGCCCAAACGAGAGGTGACAACATGAGCTGTCGCAATCGCACCGTTGGCGCGTTTTCGCTGATCGAGCTGGTCGTGGTGGTCGTGATCCTGGGCGTGTTGGCGGCCTTGGCGATTCCGCAGTTGAGCCGCGGCGCGACCGACACCACCGAAACGCGCCTCAAGGCGCGGCTCAGCGTGTTGCGTACCGCGATCGCGTTGTACTACGAGGATCACGGCGCGTATCCCGGCCAGGAACCCGACGGAACGTTTCCCGCCGGCTCGCCCGAATGCGTGGTTCGCCAGCTCACGGAATACACCGATGCTGCCGGGCGCGTGGCGGGTACCCCGAGTGAAACGTACATCTTCGGCCCCTATTTGCTGAACGGGATTCCGCCGTGCCCGGTGGCGCCGGAGGTTCCGAGCGACGGTATCGCGATCGTGCGCGGTTCGGCGATGCCGGGATTCGTCGAATCGCGGCCGGATGCCGGCTGGGTCTACAACCCCGACACGGGCTACATCGCGGCGAACTCGGCCCAGATCAGCGCCACCGGGCAGCGGTACGACCACTACTGACATTGCCGCAGGGTGGCGGCGGGCGGCGCGTACGGGGTGGGTCGGCGTCCGGGGGGTGTCGTTCAGGTCATGATCACCCGCAGGATCAGCAGGTATCCGCTGGCCAGCGCGAGTTGGGTGACCGCGAACGCCATCCCGACTTTCACGAACTCCACGAACGAAACCGCCATCCCGTTTTTTTTCATGATCGTCACCGCGACGACCGTGCTGGCCGATCCGATCGGCGTGAAGTTTCCGCCGAGGTTCGTGCCGAACACGACGGCCCACCACTGATCGGGTGGGACGGCGGCGACGGCGGCGGGCGTCGGGCCGAACGTCTTGGCCAGCATCGCCGCCAGCGGGATGTTCGCCGTCACCGACGAGAACAACGCCGTCAGCCACATCAGTCCCACGCTGCCGGCGCGGGCGGTCAGCCCGTCGAGCATGTGGCCGATGTGCAACAAGACCCCCGCCTTTTCCATCACGCCGATGATCGTGAACAGCCCGACGAAGAAAAAGACCAGGGACCACTCGACGTTCGAAAGGTCGTGTTCGACGTCCTTGGCGTGGAGCAGCATCATGATGACCGCGGCGCCCAGCGCCACGATCTCGATCCCGAAATCGCGCAGGATCGGTATTTGCCCGTGCAGCGCGAAGAGCAGAATCACAGCGACAACGGCGATGCTGGAGGTGTAGAAAAAACGCCGATCGCCGACCGTTTCCCACTCGTCGAACGCCAGCACCAACTCGTGGTTGCGCTTGCGGGCCGCCGGATCGCGCAGCGGCCGCACCGCCGAACCGAACGTCCAACGGGCCACCAGCAGGCTCGCGCCGATCGCGAGCGCCGTATAGGGCACCGAGACGATCAGGAAGGTCAGGTAGCTGATGCCCGCGGTCTTGCCGATGATGATGTTGGGGATGCTGCTGATCAGCGTCAGCAAGCCCCCCACGTTGGTCATGATCCCCTCGGTGATCAGGAACGGCTTGGGATCGAGCTCGAGTTTGCGGCAACTGACGATCGTCAGCGAGCCGATGATGATCATCGCGGTGATGTTGTCGAGAAACGCGCTGAACACGGCGGTGAGGATCGAAAACAGGATCAGCAGCCGGAACGGATCGCCCCGGCTGATTTTGAGCACGCGGACGCTGATCCACGTGAAGATTCCGCTGCGGGCGGCGATTTCGATGAAGACCGTCGCGCCGATGACGATCCCGATCACCTCCCACTCGATCATGCGGATGTACACCGGCAGGCCGTGCCCGCTTTCGGGCGGGAAATAGCCCCAGGCATCGGCCAACACCAGGCACAGCCCCGCCGAAAGCAGCACGAGCACCGTTTTCTGGATCCGTTCCGCCGCCAGCAGGCCGAGTGTGATCACGAGGATCGCGGCGAAGATCGCCGTCTGCCACCCGGGAACCGCCGCCGGTGCGGAGGCCGGCGCCGCGCCCAACAGCGTCAGGATATGCACCGTACTCATGGATTCCTCGACACGACTCTCCGCGCCGTCCTCACTTGTTCGAATCGCGCTGTGTCCGGCGGCGCGACTCGCGGGGTGGAACGCCGAAGACCGTGCCCTCGGCGGTCATGCGGTCGGGAGTGGTGACGGCGGCGTGTTGTTCGTGGTGGCAGCAGATCATGTCGACGGCTTCGTCCACGTCGTCGGTGATGCTGAACAGGTCGAGGTCGCCGGGGGAGATCGCGGCCCGCTGGGCGAGCATCACGTCGCGCAGCCACGCCTGGAGCGGCTCCCAGAACGAGCGGCCCATCAGGACGACCTTCATGGGCGGCGTCTTGCCGGTCTGGATCAACGTCATCGACTCGAAAAACTCGTCCATCGTGCCGTAGCCGCCCGGGAAGCACACGAACGCCGACGCATACTTCACGAACATCACCTTACGGGCAAAAAAGTAGTGGAAGTCGATCGAGACGTTCTGGTACGGGTTGGGCAATTGCTCGTGGGGCAGGGCGATGTTGAGCCCGACGCTCTTGCCGCCGGCCTCATACGCCCCCTTGTTGGCCGCTTCCATGATCCCCGGTCCGCCGCCGGTGATCACTGCGAACTTGCACTCGGCCAGTCGCCGGGCCACCTCGACGGCCATCTTGTAGAACGGGTCGTCCGCGGGAGTGCGCGCCGAACCGAAGATCGACACCGCGGGGCCGACCTGCGACATCGTCTCGACGCCCTCGACGAACTCCGCGATGATCTTGAAAATCCGCCAGGTTTCCTCGGCGGCCGTGCGAAAACTGAACTCGCCATCGGGCATGAGCCAACTCTCCTCGAACCAGGACGGCCGGCGCCAGCCGTTGCGGCGGCGCCCTTGCCGCCCGAGATTATTCCCGCAACCCCCCGCGTTCACAACTCCCTGCTGACGTCGTGTATCCCTCCGCGGGTGCTGACTTCGGTGAGCCGGTCGGCGCAACCGTGCCCGGGGCGAACGCGGGGGCCGAGCGGCCCGGATTCTCCCCGGTCGGCGCGCGGGGCCCACGCCGGTAGCGAAGCGCCCAAAAAACCGCGTCGCGAGACCACCCGGCAGAGCGGCTCGCGACGCGGTCGTCACGAAGGAGGAACAGGTACGGTCGTTGGGGGCTGGAACCACGTCCCACGCAATTTTCGGGTCGCTCGCGCCACCCGCTCGTGGGGTTGCGTCAGGACACTACGCCGCGAACACCTCCTCATCGAGTACGTCGCGGAGTTTCTCCAGCGCCTTGTTTTGTATCTGACGCACACGCTCTTTGGTGACGCCGAACACCTCGGCCACCTGGCGCAGCGTCTTGGGATCGCCGGCCTTCTTGCGCCGGCCGCGTTTCATGCCGAAACGCTCCGAGAGCACGCGCTGCTCGGTGACGGTCAGCTCGGCGGTGTTGTCCGCCAGGATGCCGAGCAGCTCCTGCATGCAGTAAGCCTCGTCGTCGGCCCGTCGGGTTTCGATGTAGTCCCCACGCTGGAGGTCGGGATCGTATTCGGTCGGGAATTGCGACCGATACCGCGACATCAGCGCGACCGCCCGGCTGATGCTGGTCAGGATCGCCCGGCAAGCATACGTGCTGAACTTGAAGCCACGGGAGCAATCGAACTTGTCCACGCTGCGCAGGAGCGCGAGCTGCCCCTCGCTGATGAGCTCGGAGAAGTCCACCCCCGTGAGCTTGGACCGCTCGACCATCGACGGCACCAGGCCAAGGTTGGCCTGGATGATCTGGTCGCGGTAATGCAACGCTCCCGCGTCCCAGGCGAGCAGCTCGCGGGCGGCCTCGGCGGTCAACCGCTTGCCCGCGAAGGCCTTGAGGATTCGCATCATGCGGTAACGACAATAGTTGTAGCGCAGGAACAGCTCGACCTCATCCTCGCGCGACAGCGACGCTCCCCGCTTCGGCAGCGCGACCACCGCCGGGGAATCCTGGCCGATGCGCTCCCCACGCGCCACTTCCGGCGCGAACCGCTTTTCCGCGCCGGATCGCGAAAACTTCGGGCTGTACACGCATTCCAGCGTCTCCACCAGCCGCAAACGCAGACGCTGGGCCTCGCGGGCACTGAATCGCCGCATCACCGCCCCGGTGGGAAGCTTGCACGTCGGCGTGAGCTTCCGCAAGGCGGTGTTCTTGGAGCGCTTCGTCGTCTTGTTCGGCTTGGACTGTTTCATGATATTTCGCTTTCACGTTCGGCCTGCTGCCATGATCTTTTACGCCGCAGGTCCGATTTGGTTCACTTCGGAGTTCGCCCATTCTGCCGCAATGTTGCCGCGTCGAGGGTGGATTCCGCGGGCCGGGTCTCCTTTGCGCGTCACGGAAATCAGCGCCGACCACCCGGGGCGAAAATTAGTACCCCGCACATGCTAATTATGGGCCTTCGCGAACCCGTGTCAACCCAAAAACCATAACTTCCTTACACCACGTAAGTTGCGTTGATAACTCCCCCGCGCCGACAGCTTGCGAGTCCGCACCATCGGCCGGTTCCCTCGACGGCATACTCGCCTTATCCACCTTTATCAATGCCTGACGGCCCGCCGATATTCCCGCCAATCGCACATTATCTACTTTGACACGCTACCATGCCGTCGGGTTGGCGCGCCTGTCGAAACCGCCTGGCCCGCGTGTGCTACGCCGCCTCTGGCGGCTCGAAACCAAGTCAGCAAGGCTAACGCTCGGAGCCGCGAAGCCTCCCGGTGCCGCGTTCGCGTCGGCTCGATGGCCTCCCCGAAACCGATTTCACCGGTTCGAGCGTTACCTGGAACGGGGTGTACGTCGCCGTTCGGCGAACCAATGCGGGGATGTCCCTTCCATAGGCGATTGCCTCGTATCGCTCACGCCCACTCGCGACGACGAGACGGTAAGCCGGTGGCGACGAGCCCATCGCCGCGCACAGCGCCCGCTGCGCCGCGCCTCGCAATCCCGGCTCGGCCGGCTGCTCGATCACCACACGCCCACCCGGAACCAGGCGAGCCACCAGCCTTCGGACCACGCGCTCCACCAACGCTTCGTCCCCCACCGCCGGCCACCCTGGCGCGGCGAACGGCGAGGACTCGAACAACAGAAGGTCCACCGCCGGTCCATCGTCCGCCGTCCACAACAGGCGCCACGCAGCTTTGCGCCCTGCCGACAGGTTTACCCGCGTGATGCGAAACGCATCGGTCCACACAACCCGGCGGGCAGCCTCCGGGAAGGGGGCTTGCGCATCGAACGGTATGGCCCCTGCGCCGGCCGTTCCGGAGGATGCCGCGGCGGCGGCCAACGCCGTGAGCCCTCCCGCGCCCATCGCGGAGAGGATGGCTTCCGCGAGCAGTGTTCCCGCCCGCGTGTCGCCGGGCTGCGACCGTTTCCGAGAGCGCCACTGCACGAAGGCCATCGCCCCCGCGAAGGCGGCGAGCAACACGCCGGCCGCGGGCGGCGCCAGCACGATCCCGCCGAGCACGCCCGGCGGCAGCAGAAAGTGGCGCGTCAACATGCCGCGGAATGCTTCGAGCCGCGATGCCGCCCAGGCCGTCAGCATGCACACGCCGGCGAACGTGACCACAGCGGGCCAGATGCGACCGCCGGCGTCGCGTGGTTCGCGGCGCTGGCGTGCCCGTGCCGCCCGCGCGCCGAGCAGAAGACCGAGCCAGAGCAAAACACCCAGTGCGACGGTGACGGGCGCCGCGCGGGCCAGGTGGAAGCGAGCCTCCCGCAGCGTCGAAGCCACGGCCACCCACGCCAGCGCGCTGCCGGCAAACACGATGGCGACGGCGCGCAACCGCAAGAACTGCCGGCGGGGGCGTTGAAAAGCAGGTCGCGAGGAGGTCACCGCGGACGGGCGACGCCGGCTCGCGGAGCGGGAACGAGCAGGCGGAGCACCGCGGCGCTTGCCGTGCTTACGGGATGCGCGTCGTCGTCGTCGACTCAAACCGCCTCCTGCCGCCTTGGTCGAGTTGGACCAGCAAATCGCCGTTATCGACGACATCGAGAACCGTGCCAGTATACAGGCGGCCGTTCTCGCGGAGTGTGACCCGCGTGGCGATGTCGTCGCAGCGCGCGGCCCAATCACGCATCAGCCGCTCGGGACCGCCCGGGGTGGTCGCGTCCGCGAGACGCGCGTCGAGGTCGCCGAGCAAACACCGCGCTAGGGCGGCGCGGCTGACGGGTTCGCGGCATTCGATTTCGAGCGAGGTTGCCCGGTGTGCCAACTCGCCGGCGAAATGTGCGGTTTGCTGGTAGCAGTTGAGCCCGATGCCGACGACGAGGGCGCGGGCGGTCGCGCCGGCGGATGCGACGGGACGCGATTCGGCCAGCACGCCCCCCAGCTTGCGCCCGCGAGCCACGATGTCGTTGGGCCACCGCAGCCGGGGAATGCACGTCGTTTCCCGTTCGACGGCCGCGACCGCGGCGAGTGACGCTGCCGCCGTCGCCAGCGGGAGCAAGGCCGACTCGGGCGGTTCGATCAGCAACACGCTCATCAGGATGGAGGAGCCGCGGGGCGCGAGCCACGAGCGGCCGAGGCGTCCCCGGCCGGCGGTCTGGTACTCGGCGAGCACGACGGCGCCGTCGCCGAGCCGTTCCGCTCGCGCCAGTAGCCAGGTGTTCGTGCTGTCTGCCTGGTCGAGCAGGACGAGATGCCGCCCCAACCGTTGAAACGGTGTTGCGGGAAGCAGGTCGGCTTGTGTGATCGGCTGGTGCATGGTTGGTGCGGGCCGGGAGGATCAGCCGCCGGCGTCGGTCCGGCGCATCGGGTAGACGTGTTCCGGTGCGGGATAAGTGCGGTCGGCGATCTCGCGCACCCAGCGGCGCATCGCCGCCACCATTTGCTCACCGAGGTCGGCGTAACGCGGCACGAACCGGGGTGGACGAATCGAGCCGATGCCGAGCATGTCCTGCGTGACGAGCACGTGCCCGTCGCACGCGGGGCCGGCTCCGCAGCCGATCACCGGCACGGACACGGCCTCGACGACCGCTTCGGAAGCCTCGGCCGGAACGGCCTCGAGCAGGATCATGGCTGCCCCCGCCGTCACCATGCGCCGGGCGTCGCGAACGAGTTGGCGAATCGCGCCGGCATCGCGCGCCTGGGCCCGGTAGCCGTCGGGCGACGTGACCGTCTGGGGTCGCAAACCGAGGTGGGCGATCGTCTCGAAGCCGGCGCTGGCGAGCGCCTCGACGACCGCCGCCTTGTCCGACGGCGCTTCGTACTTGACGCCGTCGCAGCCCGCCTCGTCGCGAAACCGCCGGGCGCCCTCTACGACCGTGGCCGCCCCGCCGACGGTGCACGCGAAAGGCAGGTCGCCGACGAGGTAGACGCGGGGGGCGCCGCGGCGGACGGCCTCGGCGAGGGTGACCATCAGGTCGAGAGGAGCGTCACGCGTGCTTGCGTGTCCGAGCACGACGCACGCCAACGAGTCGCCGACGAGCAGCGCATGCACGCCGGCCCGCTCCGCCGCGACGGCCGTAGGGTGATCGTAGGCGGTGAGCATGGCGAACTTGGCGCCTTGCGCCTTCATGCGACAAAGCGTTTGCAAGTCGATGTGCGAATGGACTGGCGTTTCCATGAAGGCTCCGTTGCGCGACATTGCGCGGGGTGGCGCGGCGGGAAAGGCGCGGCCGCACCGACCACCCAATCATACCCCCGGCGGCGCGGGGTTTCACACGTCCGGGCGCGTGGAATCTCCTCCGGAGAGCGAAGCGGCGTCGTGGTTCGCGCCGCGGGCACACTTCGCAAGTGGGTTTCAGCGACATCGCGACGGGGTCGCGGGGCTCATAGCGGCCGGCGGCGGGGCAATCCGTTCGCCCGCGGCAAGTCGTGTCGCAAGGCGCGGCGCTTGTGGTAGATGAGGATGCTCCGCCGCGTGTCTCCCGGGATGACCAACGGCCGCGTGCCGGTGTGTTCCAGGCCGCATTGTCGCGCCGCCGAGTCGGCACGCGTGATGTCACCCTCGCTGGCGGTGGGTTTGGCGAACCAGGCCCATCCCCCCGGCCGGATGAAGCCGGCGGCGTACTCGATCAGCGTGGGCAGCGGGGCGACACCGCGGGCCGTCACGACGTCGAACACCTCGCGCAACCCTTC
>JALSRY010000454.1 GCA_026984555.1 Phycisphaerae bacterium | reverse complement strand
CGAATCCACCGGATGCAATCCGGTGCCACAGGGTATGGGGAAGTCCACCGGATGCAATCCGGTGCCGCAGAGGGCAAAGGGGGCGAATCCACCGGATGCAATCCGGTGCCACAAGGAGGCTCTCACCGGATGCAATCCGGTGCCACAGGGATATGGAGTTGGCGATTGCCCCGGGGTTTGGGGCCACAGGGAGGACCACCGGATGGAATCCAGGGCCACAGGGTATTGGGGGGCCACCGGATGCAATCCGGTGCCACAGGGTAGCGGGGGAAGTGCACCGGTTGAAAACCGGTGCCACAGGGGGCAAAGGGGACGAATTCACTGGATGCAGCAATCCGGTGGAGCGACCCGCGTCCCCTGACGCTGTTTCTGAAACGGGAGACGAGGCTACAATTCGGCGATGAGCGCAGCAAGAGCGGCCCGCACGCAACGCACGGTTTCCGCGGTCGTGGTGGCGTTGCATGTCGCCGTCGCGGGAAGCGCCCTCGCGGTGCCGCTCTGGGCGATCGCATCGGCCGCTCGAACGCTCATCGGGGGTGCCGATGTCACGCTGCCATTGGCTCGCTGGGGCCGGCTGCTGACCGGCACGGCCGAAGTCTGCGGCATCGCTCTCGGCGTGGCCGCGGCAGGCGGAACGCTGCTGGGCCTGCTGCTGGGCCGAAGCGACCTGCCCGGACGCCGCCTGCTGGCGGCGCTCGTGATCCTGGCGGCGTGTGTGCCCCTCTACGTCGCGGCGATCTTCGCGTTCGCGTGGTTGCCGGCGGCGCAACTCGCCGGTTCGCGGGTCGCCTGTGGCATCCTCTACGGGGTGTTTTACACCCCGTTGGCGGCAATCGTCCTCGGGGCGACGTTTCGCGCCGTCGATCGTGACCTGGAGGAGGCCGCCTTGTTGGATGCGCAACCCGCGGTCGTGCTGCGGCGGGTGACGCTCCGGCAGGCGGCGTGGGGATTCGCGGGCCTCGCGCTGCTGCTGATTCTGCTCGTCGGAACCGATTTCACGATCCCCGATTTGCTGTTCGTCCGAACGTTCGCCGAAGAAACCCACACCCAGTACATTCTGCACCGGCAGGCCGCCGGACCGATCCTCACCGGCATGCCGCTGGCGATCGTGCTGGCGGTGCTGATGCTGGTGGTGCAGCGGCGCTACCGGCTGCTGGGCCGGGTAGCGGCCGAAAGTCGCTGGGCTCCGCCTCGATCCGTGACGCTGGGGCGCGGGCGGATACCGGCGACCCTACTGCTGACCGCGGGCCTGATCGTGGTGTTCGCCCCCCCGACGATCTCCTTGTTGGCGAAAATCGGTTCGCCCGAACGCTTCGTCTCGCGGGCCGTCGCGTTCGCGCCGCTGCTGGTTCGTTCGATCGTGGTGGCGGGTATGGCGGCCACGATCACGGTCGCAGTGTCGGTGGGGTTGGCCTGGGGGCTGGTTCGTGGCGGTTGGCTGCGCTGGGGAGTCGGCAGCCTGATCGTGCTGACGCTGGCGTTGCCGGCCCCGGTCGCGGGGATCAGCCTGATCGAGATGTTCGACCGCCCCGGCCTGCTGGGGCGCGTTTACGACTCCCCGGCGCTGATCGTCTGGGTCTATCTGGCGCGGTTCCTGGCCATCGGCGTGCTGCTGGCGGCGGCGGCCGTCCAGCGTGTCCCGCTCGAACTGGAAGACCTGGCCCGCATGGACGGCGCCTCGTGGGCCCTGGTCCAGCGAGTCGTTTACTGGCCGGCAGCACGCGGCCACGCACTGGTCGCGTGGCTCGTCGTCATGGTGCTGTGTTTCGCGGATGTCGGCGCCACCAAATTCGTCGTACCTCCCGGATGGGACACGGCGGCGGTGGTGGCGTTCGCCGCCATGCACGCGCGCGTGGATAGCAACCTGGCCGTGCTCGCGCTGCTCTCGGTGGTCGTGGTCGCGCTGGCCTGGGCAGGCCTGGTGGCCGTGGTCCGGGCGGCGGAACACCACGAGCAGCCGATGGCGTCATCGCGAGCCCCGCGCCCGCGATCCGCGGTATCATCTTCCTGATGATGCGCATCGCTCTCACAGTCACTGCAACGTGCGCGGCTTTGCTGGCAGGAGGTGGCGGCTGCACGAAAAACACACCGCCGCCCCCCGAGGTCGTCGTATACGTCGCGCTCGACCGCGCGTTTGCCGAGCCGATCCTCGCCGATTTCCAGCACGCCACGGGAATTCGCGTGCGCGCCGTGTACGACACCGAATCCACCAAGACCGTGGCGCTGACGAACCGTATCCGGGCCGAAGCCCGACGCCCGCGGTGCGACGTATTCTGGAACAACGAAATCCTCAACACGCTGCGCCTCAAGCGGGAGGGATTGCTGGCACCGTGCCGGATCGAGGCGGCGGCCGCATACCCCCCCGCGTTCCGCGACCCCGCGGGAA
>JALSRY010000453.1 GCA_026984555.1 Phycisphaerae bacterium | reverse complement strand
GGCAGATTCGCCGCATCGTGCCCATCGAGGTCAACCACCGCGTCATCAAAGGATGGTCCGCCTTGCGCGCACTGCGCTGAGACGCCACCGGGCGAAATCATGCGTGGAGGATCGGTACGACGTGCGTCGCGACCGCGAGCGCTTCGCCGACGTGCCGGCCCGCGGCCTCGGCCTCGATGCGACGGTCGAAGAGTCGATAAA
This sequence comes from Phycisphaerae bacterium, assembly GCA_026984555.1. Taxonomy (GTDB): domain Bacteria; phylum Planctomycetota; class Phycisphaerae; order UBA1845; family Fen-1342; genus JALSRY01. The sequence goes on along the minus strand of JALSRY010000453.1, from coordinate 2,194 downwards.
ACGCCGCGCCCGATCCGGTCATCCGGGCACCAGCGCAGACCCGGGCCAGCGCCGTCGCGAAATCTCCCAGCGTGGGGACCGCGCGCATCGCCGCCGACTCGAGGTCGTTGTACAGCAACGTCATCAGGTGTTCGGCGTCGCGCGCCCGGGCTGGAATGTCTGCTGCCGGTGGGCGCGGCGGGTGCTCGCCCAGCTCGTCCCACGCCCGGTATACCGCCGCCGTGTCGGCATGGATCGGCGGCGTGATCAGCAAGGCCCAGCCAGCCGGTGGTGCTGCGACGGGCTCGACGATCTCGCCACGGCCGCGCACCACGCACGCGCCGTTTCGAAGGAACAACGGCACGTCGGAGCCGAGCATCGCGGCGATTTCGCCGAGGCGCGCCGGCGGGAGGTCGAGCTGCCAGAAGCGGCACAGCAGCCGCAGTGTGGCGGCCGCGTCGGAGCTGCCCCCGCCCAAGCCGGCGCCGGCGGGGATGCGCTTGCTCAGCGTGATATGCACCCCGACCGGAGGGGCCGATGTCTCCCCGGCCAGCAGCCGGGCGGCTCGCAAAGCGAGATTGCGCTCGTCGGTGGGAATGCCGGCCGCGTCGCACGAAAGCGAGAGGTTCCGGTCGTCGCGCGGGTGTACTGTGACCGTGTCGCACAGACCGACGCGCACGATCAACGATTCGATTTCGTGGAAGCCGTCCGCACGCCGTGGCCCGACGTGCAGCGTCAGGTTGAGCTTGGCGGGGGCGGTGGTCGCGTGCGTATCCATGACGAAGCGGAGCATGGACGCCGGCGGCCGGCGGGTCAAGGGCCGCCTTGCCGGCTGCGCGCCACGCGGATAGATTCGCACATTGGCGGACGGCAATTCCCGACTGCACCACAAGGAGCTTTGCCATGAAACTCGGCGTGATGGCCGCGGGTCTCGGCGGCATGAAATGGGAGCAGGCGCTCGATTATTGCAAGAAGGTCGGGCTCGAGGCGATCGAGCTGCCGGTGGGAGCCTATCCCGGCAAGCCCTTCTTCGACCCCGAGGAAGTGCTGGAAAGCCCCCGCAAGCAGCGAAAAATCAAGGACGATTGCGCCAGGCGCGGGCTCGAAATCGTCGGCCTCGCCGTCCACGGCAACCCGGTCAGTCCCATTCGCAAGATCCAGCGCGAACATCGCCGGGCCCACAAGACCGCTGTACGCCTGGCGCCGAAGCTGGGCACCGACGTGGTGATTACGTTCTCCGGCTGCCCGGGCGGCTCGCCGGACGACAAGCTGCCCAACTGGGTCACGTGCGCCTGGCCGCCGGAGTTCGAGCAAATCCGCGATTACCAGTGGAACGACGTGCTGATTCCGTTCTGGACGCGGGCCGCCAAGGAGGCCGCCCGGGAGGGCGTCAAAATCGCGTTCGAGGCCCACCCCGGCTTTTGCGTCTACAACCCCGAGACGCTGCTCAAGCTGCGCGCCTGCGGCTCGCCGATCGGCGAAGACTGCCCGTCGAACCTCGGCGCGAACCTCGACCCGTCGCACTTTTTCTGGCAGGGGATCGACCCGGTCGAGGCGGCCCGCGTGCTCGGCGATGCCGGGGCCATCTTCCACGTCCACGGCAAGGATACCGGCATCGACGCCGCCAATACCCGCGTCAACGGCACACTCGACGCCAAGAGCTACGGCGACGTGCATCATCGCTCGTGGATCTTCCGCACCTGCGGCTACGGCCACGGGGACGAGTTCTGGAAGCCGTTTATCAGCATGCTGAAGCTGAAGGGCTACGACGGCGTCATCAGCATCGAACACGAAGACTGCATGATGAGCGTGCAGGAGGGTTTCGAAAAGGCAGTGGAGTACCTCCGCGGCGTGCTCATCAAGGAAAACGCCGGCGCGGCGTGGTGGTTCTGAGTTGCCGTTTCGTGCGGAGTGTCTTGCGGGGGCCGGGCGCGCACGGGGGCCTTACGCCGGTGGTTTGTCGTGGGCGGCCCGCTGTGAGGATTGGTCGTGTGTGATGTCGTTGCGTACCGCTGTTGCACGACTGCCTGTTGCGAGGCATGATGAAAACCCGTGTGTGTCGGACCGATGAGCGCATGGTAATCGAAGTGGAGCAGTGATGAATTGTTATGTGCATCGGGAGCGGGCGGCGATCGGGCTGTGCATATGGTGTGGCCGGGGGCTTTGCGAAGAATGTGCCGTAGAAGTGGATTCTGTGCTCGCGTGTCGGCATCGC
>JALSRY010000452.1 GCA_026984555.1 Phycisphaerae bacterium | reverse complement strand
CAACTCGACTGCAAACACTGCAAGAAACCGGCGGCGATGAGGGCCGCGCCGGCGCTGTCGAGCGTGACATTGCGGCAGTCGAGATAGAACGAGGCGGTCTGGCCGGACGCCAGAATGAACTCGCCGAATTGCAGAGCGTCGCGGCGAAGGAGTTCAAGGAGCCGTGCGGCGTCGTAGGGGGGGAGTTGCGTCATGGTGCCATCCAATTCCGGTTCGATCGGTCAGTAGCGGATCACTCGGCGCATCAAGAGCAATCCGACGCCACACAATACGAGATTCCCCAGCCACACGACATAGGGCGGCAGGTCACCCGCCTTGGCCCGGTCGACACTGAAGGCGAGCAAGGGATAGTAGAGCATGAGGATGGGGAGGAAGCAGAGCCCGAAGCTGGTCCAGAAATCGGCGTTGCGGAGGCGGATGGCGAGTGGAACGCCGACCATGGCGAAGAAGAAACAACTGAAACCATTGGCCCAGCGACGCCACGGAGCGGTGCGCAGGCGAAAGAGCCGCTCCCGCGCCGCGGTCCGCGCACGAAACCGTTTTTTCCAAGCAGGCCCGGCGAAGACGGCGACGTGACCTTGGGCTAGCTGGAATGCGGCATCGGCGGCGTACTGCTGTTCCAGCCGTCGCAGCTCGCGCCGCTGCCGCGCCGACTCGACCGGCACCTGCCGCAGCGGCAAGTGCGACGGCGAGCGGTCTTCGTCATTGACGCCGACACCGAGTGGAATGCGTTCGTGCGACACGTCGGGGGCGCGGTAGCTCAGCTTGTCGCCCAGCATCACGCGGCCATTGTACATGGTGATGTCGAGTTCGCCCGTTTCGGGGACGAATCCGAGTTCCGCTTCCGATGCTTTGATCACCAGTGGTTCGCCGTCGGCGGTCGAACGAAGCGTAATGGTCGGCTCGATGAGCGTCTTGCCGCGGACCGCCATGACGGTGATCGAGAACTGATCGTTGCTGTAGGATCGACGCGCTTCCAGCATGCCGTAGGCGATCTGTTCGAACGAGCGCCAAAAGACCTTGCGTACGCCTTGCCGCCCCCAGCTCACCGCGATGTCGTTGATCCACACGGCGACGACACTGAGGAGAAAGGCGAGGACGAGGGCGGGCCAGACGGCCACCATGGGGTGGATCCCCAGCGACTTGATGGCGATCAGCTCGCGCGATGCCGAGAGCCGGCCGTAGACGCTGCACACGGCGAAGAGGATCGTTCCGGGAATGGCGAACCGCAGGGCGTTGGGCAGCAAATAGGGGAGGACTTGGAGGATCGGTCCGAGCCCCAGGCCATGACGCGTGGCCTCCTGCAAGACGCCGACCAGCATCATCACGGCGGTCATGCCGAGGAGTGTGAGCAGGAAGACCGTGAGGATTTCGCGGAGTATGTATCGCGTGAGCCGAGTCATCCGTGCCTCGCCATGCGGGTGGAATCGCGTCGGGGACCGATTGTACCACAAGCGGCGGGTCGGTCCAACGCGAAACGGGCGCTACCATTTCAGGCCGAACTGTTCGCCGCCGCCGGAGTGGTCGATGCCGCCGCGCAGCGGCACTTTGGCTTTGAGCGGCGTCCGCTGCTCCGCCACCGGCGTCTCCCCTTCCGCCGGCTGCGGCGGGGCCTGCAGTGCTTTGAGCGACAACGAGATGCGCTGTTTTTCCCGGTCCACGCTGAGCACTTTGCAGTCGATCTCCTGTCCTTCTTGCAGCACGGACGAGACGTTCGCCACGCGCTGGTGCGCCAATTCGGAGATGTGGATCAGCCCTTCCACGCCCGGTGCGAGCTTGACGAAGGCGCCGAACTCGGCGATCCGCGACACCACGCCATGCACCGTACTCTTGGGCGGAAATCGTTCTTCGACCCGGGCCCAGGGGTGTTCGCTCATCGCTTTGAGCGAAAGCCCGATCTTGCCGGTCTGCTGGTCGAGTTTTTCGATCTTGACGCGAACCTTCTGGCCCTCTTCGAGCACATCGCTGGGATGCTTGACGCGCTCCCAGCTAAGCTGGCTGACGTGGATCAGTCCGTCGAGTCCTCCCAGGTCGACGAACGCTCCGAAGTCGCGAATGCTGCGTACGACGCCTTCCACGACCTGGCCCAGTTCGAGGCTTTCCAGTTTCTTCTTGCGCTCCGCTTCCCGTTCTCGTTCCAGAATCGCGCGACGGCTGAGGACGAGCTTCTTGCGGCGCGGGTTGACTTCCATCACCACGCAGAGCAGTTTCTGCTCGAGGTACTCATTGAAGTTCTCCACGCGGTGCATGGAGATTTGGCTGGCCGGGATGAATCCCCGGATGGCGTTATTGACTTTCCCCTCCAGGCCGCCGGTATTGGTTCCCGTGATGCGAACTTCGACCACGGCCCCCTCGACCAGATCGCTCCAGTCGCCCACGTCGACCGAAGCGCCCGGG
>JALSRY010000451.1 GCA_026984555.1 Phycisphaerae bacterium | reverse complement strand
AACGCGGCCATGAGCCCGGAGGTGCGCCGGACGCTGCGCGCCCGGGCGCGGTACGAGGTCGCGAACAACTCGTATGCCAAGGGCATCGTGCTGACGCTGGCGAACTACGTGGTCGGCACGGGGCCGCGGCTCCAGATGCTCACCGACGATCCTGAAGCCAACCGCGTCATCGAGCGCGAGTTCGCGCGTTGGGCGAAGGCTGTCGGCTTGGCGCACAAGCTCCGCACGATGCGGATCGCGCAGTGCGAATCGGGCGAGTGCTTTGGGCTGCTTTCGACCAACCCGCGGATCGAGGCGCCGGTGCAGCTCGACCTGCGGCTGATCGAAGCCGACCAGGTCGCGTCGCCGTGGCCGATTCACCGGCAGGATGCCGGTGCCACAAACGTCGCTGATGGAATCGTTTTCGACGCCTTCGGCAACCCGGTCGCCTACTACGTGTTGCGGCATCACCCGGGCGACACGAACGCGCTGCGGGCGGGACGCGTCGAGTACGACGTCCTGCCCGTCGAGTCGGTCATCCACCTGTTCCGCGCCGAGCGCCCGGGCCAGAGTCGCGGCATCCCCGAGATCACGCCGGCGTTGCCGCTGTTCGCGATGCTGCGGCGGTACACGCTCGCGGTGCTTGGCTCGGCCGAGCAGGCGGCGCTGCCCAGCGGCGTGATCTATACCGACGCGCCGGCCGACGCCGAGGCCTCCGACGTCGAGCCGCTCGATACGGTCGAGATGGATCGCGGCACGTGGATGACGATGCCGTTCGGCTGGAAGATCGGGCAGGTGCGGGCCGAGCAGCCGACGACGGTCTACGGCGAGTTCAAACGCGAGATCATCAACGAGATCGCCCGCTGTTTGAACATGCCGTTCAACATCGCGGCCGGCAACTCGTCGGGCTACAACTACGCCTCGGGGCGGCTCGACCACCAGGCGTTTTTCAAGTCCATCCGCATCGATCAGAACTTCCTCGGCGACGTCGTGCTCGATCCGCTCTTGAAAGCGTGGATCGACGAGGCGGTGCTGATCGAGGGGCTGCTGCCGCAGTCGGTGCGCACGCTGGACGTCGAGCTGCCGCACCAGTGGTTCTGGGACGGCTTCGAGCACGTCGACCCGGCCAAGGAGGCGAACGCCCAGGCGACGCGCCTGGCGAGCAACACGACGACGCTCGCCGCCGAGTATGCCAAGGCCGGGCTCGATTGGGAGAGCGAGCTGCGCCAGCGGGCGCGCGAGAAGGCCTTGATGCGCGAGCTGGGACTTGATGAGGCAGGAGTCCGCAGTCCGGAGTCTGGAGGCGCTGCGGAAGAGGAGGACGGCACGGATGCCACTGCCGAAGCGACAGCGAGGTGAATCACGGAAGAGTTTCGTGCGCCGGTGCATGGAGGACGACATCATGAAACGCGAGTTTGCCGATGCCAATCAGCGGTTGGCGGTGTGCCATCGCCAGGCGGACCTGTCGGCGACGGGCCACGTCGAACTGATCTGCCAGCCGGGCGACATCACGATCGAGGCTGCGAAGGCCGACGGGCAGGAGCAGTCGCCGCCGCGGTTCAGCATGATCGCGTACACCGGCGACGCGATGCGCATCGCGGGGATGCAGTACCCGGTAGTTGTTGATCTGGACGGTCTCGACATCCCGTCACAACGCCGGCCGGTGCGATTTGGTCACAACATGTACCAGGGCGTCGGCCACACCGAACGCATCGCCGTCGAGAGAGGGCGGCTCATCGCCGAGGGTATCGTCTCGCGCGACACTGTCGTGGCACGCGAGGTCGTTGCTTCTGGCAAACGCGGCTTCCCCTGGCAGGCCTCGCTCGGGGCGGCGGTGCAGCAGATGGAGTTCGTGCGGGATGGGCGGACGGTGACGGTCAACGGCCGGACGTTCAAAGGACCGCTGTACGTCGTCCGCAAGGCCACGCTGGGTGAGATCAGCTTCGTTGATCTCGGGGCGGACACGAATACGACCGCGACGATCGCGGCACAGCAGCAGGAGAACCGACTCATGGATGAGGCGAAAGACAGGGAGGCAGCGCGCAACGCGCAGGCGGGCGACGCCGGCACGGAGGCCGGCGCGCCCGTTGGGTTGGCTGAAGGATCGACCATCAAACCCCAGGCGCCGATGGCCGAACTCCGGGCGCAGGCGGCGGCCGAGACCAAACGCATCGCCGCTATCCGCAAGATCTGCGCCGGCCGGAACCTCGATATCGAGGAGCGGGCGATCGCCGAGGGCTGGACGACCGACAAGTGCGAGCTGGAGGTGCTGCGCGCCTCGCGGCCCAAGGCGCCGGCGGTGCACGTCATCGATAGCTCGATCGATGGCCACGTGCTCGAGGCGGCGTGCCTGCTGACGGGCAAGTACGGCGAGGTGGAGAAGCTGTTCGACGATCGCACGATCGAGGCGGCCGACCGT
>JALSRY010000450.1 GCA_026984555.1 Phycisphaerae bacterium | reverse complement strand
CAGCGCCACTCAGGAGCCTCAGTTCTACGGCCCGGTTTTCGCGCGACGAATCGACGGCAAGATCGCGCCGCATCTGGAAGCCTGGATGCGGGTGTATCATCGCGATGGAGAACTCGTCCCCATTCCCGAGGTCGAGCGTGCTTGGCGACGGCTCGGGAAAGCTGCTTCAAGCCGGAAGCCGGAAGAGATCCACGCAAAGCTGTGCGATACGCTCGGAAAGGCCGAGTACAGCCAGTACTCCGACCGTTCCATGGCGGCTCTGTTGGTGTTGATGCGTGAACCGATCATCGAACACAAAACGGGGACGGGCCGCAGCCTGTTCGGAGAGAATGGGCCGGATGTCGTTCGTTCGCCGGACATGTCCCGCGAATTCGCCCTGCCGCGCGTCTGGCCGATTGCGCACGACGTGCGACCCGCGTCGCAGGCGCTGGGTGCCGAGGGTTGCACCGACTGTCACGCATCCGATGGCGTTGTATTCGCCGGCAGCATCCTGCCGCCGGGCGGCAAGCCGCGGGTTCACATCACGCAGGCGAACCTTCGCGGCGAGGATGTCGGCGTACAGGCCTTCTGGAACTGGGCGTTCTCCCTGCGGCCCGTGTTCAAGATCGTCGCACTGGCCGGCACCGTGCTGCTTGCGCTCATGCTCTTGTGCGGATTGATCGCGGGTTTGGTTCGGCCCGCGGCCGGGAATGAACCCGGGCCGCGAGCGGCTGGGTCCCATTTGTGGCTGCACGCGGTTGCGATCGTCGCCGTGATCCTCCAGGCCGCCAGCGGTCTCGGGAGCGAGTGGATGTTCGGGGGCGTCCACGCATGGGCGCTCTTATTCCACATGGCGACGGCGGGGCTGTTCATCTTCGCGCTGCTTGCGGTGGGGCTGCTCTGGCTGCGGCGGATGCTGCCCGGCCATGATCCCGCGCTCTCCGCCGCGCAGCGGTGGCTCTTCTGGGTCGGCTTGCTGTTGGGCTGGTGTATAATTGTTACGATGACGCTGCCGATGCTGCCCGTGCTGGAGCCCGGACAAATCGCGGGGATGGTGGAGATTCACGAACTCTGCGCGATTTTGTTCGTCATCGTGATGGTTGCGCATACCGTCATCTCGTGGAGCGCGCGACAAGCCCGGCGTGGCGGCACGTCGTAGCGGATGCTCGGCGGGCTGGTGGCTTGCCGAGGCCGGTCCCGGGAAATGGTCACGACTCGAACCAGGCAGGAGGATTCGATCCCATGATGTGCTCGAAACACAAAACCGCAGCCGCCCCCTTCGCCGCGCTCCTGCTCGCCGTTTTGATGCTGGTGCCCGCGGCTCCGGCGCAGGGCAAACGTCCGCACAAGAGGCCTCCGGTGCCGGTGCGTGGCAAGCGTCCCCGGCGGAAGCCTCCGGCACGGCGGGTGAAGCCCCGCGGGCCGGTTGCGAAGCATCTGGTACCGCTCAAGCTGAAGCTGCCCAAGCCGGCGTTCAAAGGCACGCCGACGCACGTGCCGCCCGGGACGAACCTCGAAAAGCCGCGTAAAGGCCCCCGTCCACCGCTGCTGGTTCCGACGGGTGTCACGAACGTTGCGCGCGGCAAGAAGGTGACGTCGAGCGACAGCGAGCCGATCATCGGCGAACTGGCGTTGGTGACCGACGGCGACAAGTCGGCCGACGAAGGGAGCTATGTCGAGCTGGGGCCCGGCCGGCAGTGGGTGCAGGTCGACCTGAAGCGGAAGTACCATATCTACGCGGTCGTCGTTTGGCACACCCACGCGCACGCGCAGGTGTACCACGATGTGGTGGTGCAGGTCAGCGACGATCCCGACTTCATCAAGGGGGTGCACACGCTGTTCAACAACGATCACGACAATTCGTCGGGCCTGGGGCTGGGCCACGACAAGGAATACTGGGAAACCTATGAAGGCAAGCTGATCGATGCGAAGGGGGTCGCGGGCCGCTATGTTCGGCTGTACAGCAACGGCAGCACGGCGGACGAACAGAACCGCTACACGGAGGTCGAGGTTTACGGCCTGCCCGCAAAATGAACCGTGCGCGGCTTGCCGCCGTCGTCATCGCGCTGATCGCCGCCGTAACGCTGGTGGTGCGTCTCCCGGCGCTGGGGCTGCGGCCGATGCACTGCGACGAAGCGGTGCACGCGCTGAAGTTCGACTTGCTCTGGCATGGTGGCGCGTACCGTTATGACCCGCACGAGTATCACGGTCCTACGCTGTACTACTTCACGCTGCCGGTTGTCTGGGCTTCGGGAACGGCGGATTTCGGTTCGCTGCGGGAAGCGACACTCCGACTGGTACCGGTGATTTTCGGCGCGGGCGTGGTGCTCCTGCTGGTGCTGCTGGCCGACGGAATGGGTCGCGCTGCCGCGGTGTGGGCGGCGCTGCTGACGGCCGCCTCGCCGGCGATGACCTTTTAC
>JALSRY010000449.1 GCA_026984555.1 Phycisphaerae bacterium | reverse complement strand
GGCGCGGCCGGGGCGACTCGCCCAATCGCTTGCGTCGCGTGGCGTCCGCCACTGTCACCGAGGTGTCATGATGAAAGCGCTGGCCGATCTGCAACTGAGCCGGGGGGCCGTAAACTTCGTCGAGGAGGAGCGTTTCCAGGCGTTGTTGGAGATGCCGGCTCCCGACCGGGGCCGGGTGCGCGAGATCATCGCCAAGAGCCTCGCGAAGCAGCCGCTGAGCGTGGAGGAGACGGCGCTTCTGCTGGCCGCCAACGACCCGGAGACGGTCGAGGAGATCTTCGAGACCGCCCGGCAGCTCAAGCGCAACGTCTACGGCAATCGCATCGTGCTGTTCGCGCCGCTGTACATCGGCAACCACTGTGTCAACGACTGCGCCTACTGCGCCTTTCGTCGCTCGAACCCCGACGCGGTGCGGCGAACGCTGTCTCCGGAAGAAATCGAAGCGCAGGTCGAGGCGCTCGAGAATCGCGGCCACAAGCGGCTGATCCTGGTTTTTGGCGAGCATCCGCGTTACGACGCGGACTTCATCCACGATACCGTGCAGCAGGTGTACGCGATCAAGGTGGGGCACGGCTCGATTCGCCGGGTGAACATCAACGCGGCCCCGCTCGATGTCGCGGGCTATCGGCGTGTGAAGGAGGCCGGCATCGGCACGTACCAGGTTTTTCAGGAAACCTACCACGAGCCGACCTACCACGCCGTCCATCCCGCCACCACGCGGAAAGGCGATTACCTGTACCGGCTCGATGCGCTGTCGCGGGCACAGGAAGCGGGTATCGACGACGTGGGGATCGGCGTGCTGTTCGGGCTCTACGACTGGCGTTACGAGGTGTTGGGGCTGGTGGCCCACGCGTTGCACTTGCAGGAGCGCTTCGGTGTCGGGCCGCACACGATCAGCTTCCCGCGGCTCCAGCCGGCGGCGGGGGTCCATCTCGACGAGGACTATCTCGTCGATGACGAGGACTTCAAGCGGCTGATCGCGATTCTGCGACTGGCGGTGCCGTATACCGGCCTGATCCTCACGGCCCGTGAGCGGCCGGAGCTGCGCCGGGAGGTGATGGCCTTCGGCGTTTCGCAGATCGACGCGGGCAGCCGGATCGAGCTGGGCGGCTATACGGAGGTTGGCGACGCGCAGGTGCAACACCTGGAGCGCGAGCAATTCAGGCTGGGCGACATCCGCTCGCTCGACGAGGTGATGCGGGAGCTGCTGGTCGACGGCTACATCCCGAGCTTCTGCACGGCCTGTTACCGTTTGGGCCGGACGGGCGAGCATTTCATGGAGTTCGCGATTCCGGGATTCATCAAGCGGCTGTGCACGCCCAACGCGCTGACCACGCTGATGGAGTACCTGGTCGATTACGCTTCGCCCGAGACGCGCGCCGCCGGCGAGCGGCTGATTGCCGAGGAGCTCGACAAAATCGACGACGCCAAGCTCAAGGCGGAGTTGGTTCGCCGGCTCGAACGCATCAGGACCACGGATGCACGAGACCTGTACTTCTGAGATCCCGGGGTCGCGCTCTCACGTTCGGCAGCGCGACCGGGAGGCGGCTCCGCATGGCATCCCAACGCATCGAACACGACCTGCTCGGCGAACTGTCCTTGCCGGCCGATGCGCTCTACGGCATCCACACCGCGCGGGCGCTGGAGAACTTTCCGCTCTCCGGGCGGCGTGTACATCCGGGCCTGGTCCACGCCTACGGGCAGGTCAAGCAGGCGTGTGCACGAACGAACCACGAGTTGGGCTGGCTCGACGATCGGCGGGCCGAGGCGATCATCGGTGCGGCCGGCGAGCTGGCCGCGGGCCTGCTGGACGAGTACATCGTGGTCGATGCTCTCCAAGGCGGGGCCGGCACGTCGACCAACATGAACGTCAACGAGGTGATCGCCAACCGAGCGCTCCAGCGGCTGGGCCGGGCGTGCGGGGACTACGAGACGATCCACCCGCTGCGCCATGTGAACCTGCACCAGTCCACGAACGACACCTACCCCACCGCGTTGCGTGTCGCGGCCATCATGGGGCTGCGGCGGCTGGAGCCGGAGGTGGTGGCGTTGCAGGAGGCGTTTCAGGCGAAGGAAAAGGCGTTTGCGGGGGTGGTCAAGATCGGCCGCACGCAGTTGCAGGATGCGGTGCCGCTGACGCTGGGCCGCGAGTTGTCGGCGTGGGGGGAGGCGTTGGCTCGCGATCGCTGGCGGATTTACAAATGCGAGGAGCGGCTGCGCGTGGTCAACCTGGGCGGGACGGCGGTTGGTACGGGGCTGGGCGCGCCGCGGCAGTACATTTTCCGGGTGGTCGATCACCTGCGTGAAATCACGGGGCTGGGCCTGGCCCGGGCGGAAAACCTCGTGGAGGCCACGCAGAACGCCGACGTTTTCGTTGAGGTCAGCGGCATGCTCAAGACGGCCGCCGCC
>JALSRY010000448.1 GCA_026984555.1 Phycisphaerae bacterium | reverse complement strand
GTGGATGACGCCGGCGTCGAGCAGTTCGATGAGTGGTTCGTGGCAGGGGAAGCAGGCGGAAGGGAACCAGATCAGGTTTTTGACGCCGAGTTCGGCGGCGGCGCGGAAGAGGGGGACGGCGACGAGATCGCCGTTGCGGAAGTGGTGGTGTGAGCTGATGCGCATGCCGTCGCGGATGCCGGCGTTCTGGAGGGCGACTTTGAAGGCGGCGACGGGGGAATCGCACGGGGCGGCGTGTTTGGGGAGCAGGCTGGGTGGGGCGTTGGTGTCGCATTGGTAGGCGCTGACCTTGTTGCCGTCGCGGGGGTAGTCGTTGCAGGAGCGGATTGGGGGCGCGGCCTTGTGTCCGGTGGGTCGGTACTTGCCGACGCCTTGGAAGGGCACTTGGGGCTGGCCGTTGACGACGGTGGGGACGAGTCTGCCGAGGGCGTTGGGGACTAGTTCTGTGGTATTTGGCATGGGGACACTCTTGGTTTCAGCCTTTGACGGCGCCGAGGTTCAGGCCGCCGACGAACTGTTTCTGGGCGACGAAGAAGAGGACGATGCAAGGGATCATGGTGACGACGCTGGCGGCCATCAACAAGTTCATATCGGAAAAGTCACCGAACTGGTTTTGGAACTGATTGAGGGCGACGGCGAGGGTCATGTGTTGTTCGCTTTGGAGGTAGATGAGGGGGCCGAGGAAGTCGTTCCAGACGAAGATGAAGGTAAAGACGGCGGTGATGGCGATGACGGGTTTGCACAGCGGGAGCATGATGCGTAGCCAGATGCGCAGGTGGCCGCAGCCGTCGATGCGCGCGGCCTCGACGAGTGCTTCGGGGATCTGGGCGAAGAACTGGCGGAACATGAAGATGAAGAATGGCTGGCCGAAGAAGAACGGCACGACGAGCGGCCAGATGGTATCGATCCACCCGAGCCATCGGAACATGATGAACATGGGGATCATGGTGACTTGCATGGGAAGCATCATGGTGGCGATCATGAGGACGAAAGCGCCTTCGCGGCCGCGGAATCGCAGTCGGGCGAAGCCGTAGCCGACGAGGCTGCAGGAGAGCACCTGTCCGATGACGCAGAGGGCGGTGATGACGACGGTGTTGGCGAGCGCGTCGGCGAAGCCGATCCAGGGTCGGCTGCCGATTTTGCGCAGGGCGCGGGGATAGTTCTGGAATTGCGGGTGGTGGGGGATCCAGGAGAAGGTCTGGGCGGAGGCGGCGGAGCTGGCCTCGGCGGAAGTCAGGAGGCTGGTGACGAACATCCAGTAGAAGGGGAAGACCATCAGGAGCGTTCCGGCGATGAGGATGGCGACGGCGCCGGTATGGCGGCGGCGGGGCGCGCGTGGCCGGGCGGTGCCGGTGGCGCGGTGTTGGGGGTTGTTGGCGGTTGGCTTGTTCATCGTATGCTTCCGGCCTGGGAGCGGTCGTGGGCAGCGCGTGCGTGCATGTTTGTGGATCGGGTCTTGCCGGAGTCAAGAGTTTTGTTGGTTGCGGGCGGCACGCGGGTGTTCTCCCATCATGTTTTCAATGCTTCGTAGTACACGAATCGCCGACTGCCGCGCATGACGAGCAGTGTGAGGCTGAGGACGATGAGGAGCAGGAGCCAGGCCATGGCGGAGGCGTATCCCATGTTATGGAGGTCGAAGGCTTGTTTGTAGACATAGTAGACGTAGAAATGGGTTGCGATACCGGGTCCGCCGCCGGTCATGATATAGACTTGGGTGAATACCTGGAATGAGGCGATGATTGCCATGATGACGTTGAAGAAGATGACGGGGCTGAGCATGGGGAGGGTGACGTTTCGGAACTGGTTCCAGGTTGTGGCGCCGTCGATCTGGGCGGCTTCGTAGAGGTCTTTGGGTATTCCTTTGAGTCCGGCGAGGTAGATCATCATGGTTCCGCCGACGAGCCAGAGGTTGATGATGGCGAAGCCGGGGACGCCCCAGGTCATGGCGTCTTTTTCGAAGAAGGCGGGGGTATGGAGTCCGAGGGGTACGAGGAGGGGGTCGAGCAGTGCGCGCACGAGGCCGTGTTCGTAGTTGAACAGCCATTTCCACATGATGGCCATACCGACGCCGGCGAGCACGCTGGGGAGGTACCAGACGGCGCGGAAGATGCCGACGCCGGTGAAATCGCGGTTGAGCAGGAGGGCGGCGATGAGTGCGGCGATCTGGCTGGATGGTACGGCGAGGATGGCGTACCAGACGGTGACGTAGAGTGCGCGGCGGAAGACGGCGTCGTACTGGAGGAGTTCGCGGAAGTTATCCCAGCCGACCCATTCGGCGTGGTCGAGGGTAAGCAGGCCGCTCCAGCGGGTGAAGGCGAGGAGCAGCGAGAGGATGATGGGGAAGGCCATGAGGGTAAGGAAGCCGAAGATCCAGGGGCTGACGAATGTCATGCCGGCGATTTCCTCGCCGAGGGCGAGCGGGCCGGGTCGGCGGCGCCACCAGCGGATCGTGGCGAGCAGGAGGATGGCGCAGAGCGGGGTGAGGATCCAGGCGGCGATGCGGCGCCAGGGCACGCGGGGGTATGTGGGGCGGAAGGCGGTGGAGGTACGGTTGGCGGTCCAGTCGCGGGCGGCAGCGGCCAAGGCGGGGCGCACGGGTTTGCCGAGTTTGAAGATTTCCTCCATGTGGGTTTTGAGCTGGTCGCGGTAGCGGGGGTCGGCGGGCCATTCGATGTAGCTGGCGATTTCGGCGGCGTCGAGGAATGCCTGGTTGTTGGCTGGTTTCTTGTCGGGGTCGTTGAAGCAGGCGGTGCTTGCGACGCTTTTGAGGACGGGGATTGCGAGTCCTTGTTCGCAGATGCGTGATTGGCCGCGGCGGCTGCACAGGTATTTGAGGAGTCGCCAGGTTTGCCGGGGGTGTTTGTTGCCGACGGACATGGCCCAGGCGACGGTCAGGACGCCGTTGGCCGGGGGGTGGCCTTTGGCGTGGGGCAAGGGGGCGAAGTCCCAGTCGAAGTTGGTGATTTGGCGGTACATGGGCACTTTCCAGCGTCCGTAGGGACCGGCGAGGCCGACGTTGCCGGCGAGGAAGGGTTCCTGGCCGGTTTCGAGCTGGGTTTTGGCGCTGAGGAGCGTGCGGTCTTCGTTGAAGAACCACGTGCGGAGGCGTTCGAGGGCGGCGATGACGTCGGGGTCGTGGAAGCGGAAGTGTTCGAACCCGGGGGTGGTGAAGTCGAGGCCGTAGGTAAAGAGGTAGATGCGGACCATGGCGACCCAGGTGACGACATCGGCGCCGTAGCAGCCGGGGAGTTTTCCGATGGCGTGGGCGGCGGCGTGGAACTGTTCCCAGGTCCAGTCGTCGTGGGGTGGCAGGGGGATGCCGGCGCGGCGGAAGAGGTTTTTGTTGTAGTAGAAGCCGACGGTGGTGAAGTCTTTGGGCAGGCCGTAGAGGGGTCCACGGCCGACCTGGTGGCCGTCGTAGCGGAAGGCTTTGACGACGGGTGGGAAGAAGTCGGAGAGGTCGACGGTGGGTCGGCCGGCCTGGCGGTCCTGCTCGATGAACGGCGAGATATCGGCGAGTAGTCCTTTGGCGGCGAGGTCGGCGACGCGTTCGGATTCGAGGTAGAAGGCGTCGGGGGGGTCGCCGGCGGCGAGCATGGTTTGGAGCTTGGTGGCGAGCTGGGCGGGCGAGCCGACGTTGGTGCGTTGGACCTTGATGTCGGGGTTTTGGGCCTCGAAGTCGGCGATCAGGCCGGCGACGATTTCGTCTTCCTGGCTGTCGCCCCAGTGGAGGATGGTGAGTCGCACCTGTCCGGGGGCGAGTTTTTGTTCGCGCAGTGGTCGCGTGGTTACCCAGTAGATCGACCAGAGCAGCAGGGCGGCGGCGGCGGCGGCCGTCGTCCAGCGTAGCAGGCGACCGGCGAGGTTGATCGTGGCGGCGAACATGGCGCGATCCATCGTATCGGATATGGGGGCGGCCGCCCACGGGGCGTCGCGGGCGGACGCCGCCCCATCCGGTTGTCGCGCGGCGGGTCAGGGGTTGGGGTGTTGGATCAGTTCGGCCTGGACGCGTCGGGCCTGTTCGTCGTCGGCGACGATGTCGCTGTGGCAGGGTGGTTTGGCGGGTTGGGCGTCGGGTCCGTGGGCGGCGGCCTTGGCGCGTTCGGCGAGGATGCGGCGTTGTTCGGGGGAGAGTCCGGGGGAGGGCATGGCGGGGCGCTCGGGCTGGAAATGGGCGTCTTTTCCGCTGGCGAATTGTTCGATTTCCTTGCTGATGCGCATGGCGCACCAGTCGTGGCCGCACATGGCGCAGAAGTCGGTATCGACGTCGAGGTCTTCGTCGTGCAGCGCGCGGGCGGTTTGTCCGTCGAAGGCGAGCTCGAACTGTTTGGGCCAGTGGAGGGCGGCACGGGCCTTGCTCATGTCGTCGTCCCATTGGCGGGCGCCGCGGATGCCGCGGGCGATGTCGCCGGCGTGGGCGGCGATTTTGTAGGCGATACATCCTTGCATGACGTCCTGGGCCTGGGGGAGGCCGACGTGCTCTTTGGGGGTGACGTAGCAGAGCATGGCGGCACCGGCGCGGGCGGCCTCGCAGGCGCCGATGGCGGAGGTGATGTGGTCGTAGCCGGGGAAGACGTCGGTGACGAGTGGACCGAGGACGTAGAAGGGTGCATCGTCGCAGACGGCGCGTTGGGTCTCCATGTTCCAGGCGACCTCGTTGAGGGGGATATGCCCGGGGCCCTCGACCATGACCTGGACACCGGCCTCGCGGGCGCGGTGGGTGAGCTCGCCGAGCACGTGGAGTTCGGCGATTTGGGCGGGATCGCTGGCATCGGCGAGGCACCCGGGGCGGCAGCCGTCGCCGAGGGAATAGGCGACGTCGTAGGCGCGCATGATGGCGCTGATTTCGTCGAAGATTTCGTACATGGGGTTTTGCTTGTTGTGGTGGATCATCCACTTGGCGAGCAGTGATCCGCCGCGGCTGACGAGTCCGCAGACGCGCCGGCTGATGAGGCCGAGGTGTTCGCGGAGGATTCCGGCGTGGACGGTGAAGTAGTCGACGCCTTGGCGGGCTTGTTTCTCGATTTCGGCGAGGATGTCGTCGTAGGTGAGTTCTTCGATGGTGCGGCCGACGATCATGCTGTAGATGGGGACGGTGCCGATGGGGATGGTGCTGTTGTCGATGATGCGTTGGCGGCAGGCGTCGAGGTCGCCGCCGGTGGAGAGGTCCATGAGCGTATCGGCGCCGTAGAGTTGGGCCCAGCGGAGTTTTTCGACTTCGTCCTTGATGCTGCTGGAGATGGGCGAGGTGCCGATGTTGGCGTTGATTTTGGTGGTGATTGCGCGGCCGATGCCGATGGGATCGAGGCGTTTGGGGGCGTGTTGGCCGCGGGCGTAGTTGTGGTCCTGGAGCAGTGCTCGTCGTTGTTCGACGGTTTGGTTGACCCACAAGGAGGATGTGGGCGTAGCGGTGGGGTGTCCGGCGGGTGCGGTGGGGTAGCGTTGGTCGGGAGGGGTATCGTGGTGGTCGGTCGCGGGCGCGGTACCGCCGCTGCCGGCGAGGTGGCGGTGGTTGGCGGGGATGATGATGCGGCCGGTGGCGACGTACTCGCGGATGAATTCGGGGGTGGTGTTTTCGCGGATGGCTACGCGCATCATCTCGGGGGTGATGATGCCATCGCGCGCGGCTTGCAATTGGGTCATCGTGTATCTCCTGGTGGGCGAGTTGCCCGGTGTCATCGTCCGTCCCCGTGTCCAGGGGTGTCCTCGGGTGTGCTGGGCGCGCGACCGCCGGGAAGGTGGCGAATCGCGCGCGGCGCAGTCCATGGCGAGGAACCCGCAGGCATGTTGCTTCCCTACGCAGCCGGCCGCCGAGGCGGTCAGACGCTGATCAGGTTCGAGGGGTTTCCCGGCCGATCGTGCCGGGATCTCATGCTCGCCGCGGCGAGCCACCCCCAGCCAAGTAACCGAGTGTATGCGTCCGGTCGTTGCTGGGCAACGCGGGGAATGGGAGAAGTGACGGCCGCTTGTCGGGTTTGGGCGACGGGCGTTTGACCGCACCGGGTGGGGGGCCTATAGGGCGGTGTGGGATTGCTGTCGGCTGCCGACGCGAGGTAGGACGGATTATCGTCGAGCGGAAATCCAATCAGGCATGGGCAGAAGTATTGCTGCGGGAGTGGCTGCTGTTGGGGGCGGTCGCGGGGCTCGTGGCGAGTTCGGTCTATCTGGGGCGGGTGCCGGGGTTTTCGGTGGCGGAGCTGGAGGTATTGCTGCTTTTGTGGGTGCTGTTGGTGGTTGTGCGGGGGCTCGAGCGAAGCGGTTTGCTGCGGTGCATATCGGGTTTGATCGAGCGTGGGGGGTTGGTGTCGCTCAAGCTGGTCGGGTTGACGTTCGGGTTGTCGATGTTCGTCACGAACGACGTGGCGCTGGTCGTAGTGGTTCCGCTGACGCTGGCGTTGGGTGATCGTCGAGTGGGGGCGCTGGTGATTCTCGAGGCGTTGGCTGCGAATGCGGGTGCGGCGCTGACGCCGCTGGGCAGTCCGCAGAACCTGTACATTTACTGGGTATATGGGGTTGATCCGCGTGTTTTCGTGGGGGCGATCGCGCCGTTTTCGGTGGTGTCGCTGGCGGTGTTGCTGGGTGCCGGGCTGCTGGTGCGTAGTGGGGAGGCGCGGGTGCGTCCGGCGGTGGCATGGCCTGGGGGGCCGGCGTGGGTATACGCGGGTTTGCTGGTGCTGGTGGTGCTGGCGGTGGTGCGTGTGGTTCCGGTGTGGGTCGGTATGCTCGTGCCGCTGTGGGTGGTGGTTCGGGATCGGGGGGCGTTGCGGGTGGATTACGGGTTGTTGTTGATGTTGGGGTGCATGTTCGGGCTGATGGACAACCTGGGAGGGTTGCTGGCGGCGCGGCTCGAACACGCCGGGCACGTGTTCCTGCTTTCAGCGTTGGCGAGCCAATTCATGAGCAACGTGCCGGCGGCGATCCTGTTTGCGGAGTTCACGAGCGACTGGAAAGCGCTCCTTTGGGGGGTGAGTGTCGGGGGTTTCGGAAGCCTGGTCGCGTCGTTGGCGAACCTGATCGCGTATCGGCTGTACGTACGGGAGGCGCCGGCGGGTTCGGCCGGTCGGTTCACGTTGTGGTTTCTGGGTGCCGGTTACGCGATGTTCCTGTTGGGGTTGGGGCTGTATGGGCTTGGCGCGGGTTGGCTCGGCTGGCTGCGATGAGTCGGTGGTGGCGCGGGCGGGGTGTGCGGGTCAGGTGCGGCGCGGGGGACTTGTGGAGCGGTGTTCGCCGCCGGTGGGGAGCCCGGGGCGGCCAGCCGCGTTGCCCCACCGGGAGCGTGGCGGGTGTTCGAAGCGGATTCCGACGCGGCGGGTGCGTCCGGCGCCCTGTTCGAGCCAGAGCACGCGTCCCCACCGCGGCAGCCGAACAGCCGGGCGCGTCTCGGGATGTTCGCCGTCGGCGACCGGCTCGGTCAGCTCGAGCGTTTCGCCGACGCGGGGAGCCTCGCTCACGGACGTGAGGAACTGGGCTTCGCGTTCGTTTTGCCGCAACATCCAGGCCCCGACGTGCTTGTCGGCGTAGCGGCGACGGAACCAGAACGTGAACGCTTCCGAGCGGTTGGAATCGGTCTTGCGCTGGGCGGTTCTTTGGGTCGGGTTCATCGCGTCATTCACACGAGCCAGCCGGGTTGCGCACCGCCGCCGGCGCGCCTCGCGGTCTCCGGCATCTTCTATCGGCGTGTGGCGCCGTCGGCTTGAAGCGCTCCGGCCCCGGCCGAACTCCCCCGCTGGCGTCTTGCGTGCTTCATCGCGATGCCGGCTTCGCCGATTCGGCTCCTCGGACCTTTGAACGTGGGCGCGAACGCCGAGACGAACGAACCGGGCTGAAGGTTGACGAAAACCGCCGCGCCCACTAGCTTGCACTGGTGGCGACGATACCGCGCGCTGTGGGATTGCGCCCGGGGTCACAGCCGGGCGGCATCGCATCTGGCGGGTTGGGGGTGGTCTGCGGGCCGCTCCGCTCCGCTGGTTCGAAAGCAGCCGTTCCCGCACGCTGCCGACAAGGAACCCCCCATGTTTCGCAAACTTGCAACCGGTTGTACGTTCGCCGTGCTGGCGGTGTTGCCGGCGCTGGCGGAGGCCGATTTCATCGCTCCGGCGGCTCTGCACAAGGCCGGGCTGACCAAGTACTGGCAGTTACGGCTACCGCTGGCCGAGGGGCAACGTCTGCGCGATGCGTACCTGGTGGACGACCAGATCTATGCGGCGACGGCCGACGGCGACGTGTTCGCGGTTCACGCGCCGACCGGGGTGTTGCGCTGGCGCAAGCGGGTCACGACGGCGGGTTATCGCATCGTGCGACCGTGCCACGCGGGCAATCGCGTCATTTTCGTGCTGCCGCCCGCGATTCTCCAGTACGACCGATATACGGGCGATCCGATTCTGCGGATCGAGCCGCGGTTTCCGGTGGGCTCGCCGGCCATCAGCGACGGCATCCTGTACTACGTCGGCGGGATCGACCGCAAGATGCACGCCTTCCTGCTCGATCAGGATTTCGAGCTCTGGAAAGCCCGCGCCGGCGGCCAGATCATCTCGCAGCCGCAGCGCATGGGCAAGTACCTCTACTACGCCAGCGACAACGGCAACGTCTACGCCTGTGAGGCCCGCAACAAGGCCTTTTACTGGCGGGCTCGCACGCAAGGCACCATCACCGCGGACCTCGTGGTCGACAAGAATGGGGTGTACGTCGCCGGACGCGACGACGCGCTCTACCTGTTCGATCCCGACGTGGGCGGGCTGCGGTGGATGGCGCGGTTCTCCTCGCCGCTGACCGAACCGCCGGTCGTGACGGACAAGGTCGTGTTCCAATACAGCCCGACCGATGGCGTGGTGGCGCTGAATACCGGCGTCGTAGATGTGAACGAGCGTGTGCGCTGGAAGGTTCCCGACGCTCGCCAGATGTTGACGACCATCGAGGACGAACGGGCGGTGCTGCTCAGTCGCGATGAGCGGTTGCTGGCTGTTGGGCTCGACGACGGGCAATTGGTGGCAACCGTGCCGGCGCCGGGCTTTACGCTGCCGCTGCCTTCGCCCAAGGGTTCGGCGGTGTTTGTGGCCTCGGCCGACGGGCGACTGTTTTGTGCGCGCCCGCTCGGCACTCCGCCGCTGACGGTGGCGCGGATGCGGGCCGCGCTCCAGCCGCCCCGGAAAGCCGGCCAGCAAGCGGCCGTCGCGAAAAAGTCCGCCGCCGAGCCGAACGAAGGGGAAGATATTCTGCGCAGTAAGCGTCCGGGGCCGCCCATCGGCGGGAAGTCCAAAGTCTCGAAAAAATACGCCGAGCAGCAGTCCGCCAAGAAATAATCCGCACCCGGTACCGCCGGCGGCCGGAGTTTGGCGCCGGTCGCGGGTGTCGCCGGCTGCTGCGGTCGCGGAAAGCACACCATGGCCAGCATGCCCAGCATCCGGCGAGCGCTTCTCAGCGTTTTCGACAAGACCGGCCTCGTCGAATTCGCCCGCGCCCTGCACGGCGAATTCGGCATCGAGCTCATCTCCACCGGCGGCACCGCCCGCGTGCTGACCGAGGCGGAAATCCCGGTCACCCTCGTCGAACAGATTACCGGCTTTCCCGAAATGATGGACGGGCGTGTCAAGACGCTCCACCCGCGCATTCACGCGGCGATCCTCGCCGACCGCGACAATCCGGAGCACATGCGCCAGCTTGCCGAACAAGGCATCGAGCCGATCGACATGGTCGTCGTCAACCTCTACCCCTTTGAGAAAACCATCGCCGATCCGCACTGCACGTTCGAGCAGGCGATCGAGATGATCGACATCGGCGGCCCTTGCCTGCTCCGCGCCGCGGCGAAGAACCACCGGCACGTGCTCGTCGTCCCATCGCCGGTCCATTATTCCGCGGTGCTCGAGCGGCTCCGCGATTGGGATGACGCATCGGCCCGGGCCGATCTGTTGCGAGCCGGGGGGTTCGCCGCGTTCTGGAGTACCTGCGGCTACGATGGCTCCATCGCCCAGTGGCTCGGCGACCGCACGCCGGACGGCATCCCGCTCTTTCGGGTACAACGGCTCGCGAGCCGAGGCATCACCCGTTACGGCGAAAACCCGCACCAACGCGGCGAAATCCTCGAAATCACCGGCGACGCCTCGGAGTTCTCGCTCGCCGATGCGGACGCACACTTCCGTGACCAGCCGCCGCTCTCGTTCAACAACTACGTCGACGCAAGCGCGGCCCTGGAATTGTGCGCGGACCTGACGCGGGCAGCCAGCCAACCGTGGCACCAGCCCCCGACCGGGGAACCCTCGATGTGGCACCAGCCTCCGACCAAGGAATCCTCGATGTGGCACCGGTTTTCAACCGGTGGAGCCCAGGGTGAGCCCCCAACTGGTAAGCCCTCCATGTGCCGGCAGCCTCCGACCGGGGAATCCTCGATGTGGCACCGGTTTTCAACCGGTGGAGCCCCGCATAAGCCTCAGCCAGCCAGTGGCCCCGAGACCACACGTGGCGTCGATACGCCTGTCTCGGACGAACGGTTAACACGGCGCAATCTTCCGCATATTCAAAGACCCGAAGCTACATATTTCGTGACCTTCAGACTTCGAAAAGGGCAACTTGCCCCCGCAGAGCGGGATATCGTGCTGTCCGCATGCACCTATTGGCATGGAAGCAAGATGACACTCCATTGCGCAGTCGTCATGCCCGACCATGTCCACCTGCTGCTGACGCCGCACGAAGCTGCTCCAGGCCGATGGGTTCCGCTGGGTGACATACTTCACAGCATCAAGCGATACACTGCACGCCAGATCAACAAATCGCGCAAGAGACGCGGCTCGCTCTGGATGGACGAAACCTTCGACCGACTTGTGCGCGACCAGCGGGAGTTCATAGAGAAATGGGACTACATCGAGCATAACCCCGTGACCGCCGGTCTCGTGCCGGATTTGCCGTACAAGTGGTTCTGGAAATCGGAAGCAGGCTTCATGGAGCGGATTCCGACTGGCCCGCCAGGGGACCGGACAGGAAGCGGTGCCAGCACGCAGAATCAGTGCCGGGGAACCAGCATCACAAAGCACAGTCACCGGTTTCACCGGTTACAAACCGGTGTCACAGGGGAGGGTCACCGGTTGGAAACCGGTGCCACAGGGGGGGGTCACCGGTTGGAAACTGGTGCCACAGGGGAGGGTCACCGGTTGGAGACTGGTGCTACAGGGGAGGGTCACCGGTTGGAGACTGGTGCCACAGG